>DNPC01000239.1 GCA_003501565.1 Planctomycetaceae bacterium
ACTAGCATCGGCAGACTACAATCCTCGAGCGGCTGACTGCATACAATTGCAACCGCGGCGGAATCCTGCACTTTTTCGAGCTGCGAGGGTTTGTCCACTAGCGTGATGCACGCGACGCAGGCATCTTGCAGCGGTAAAGCGTCTTCCACTGCAATCCCGCCGTCCCCAATCAGCCTCGCCCCTGCAATCTTCGCGAGTTCATCCAGCCTTTTCGTTGGCATCGACGCATCCTTGCCGAGTCATCATACGGAGAATTGGCACTCTTCCTTGTGCACGATGAACTCGATTCTTGCGAATCCATCGACTTACCTGCGTTTCCCAACACCGGACAGCACAACCTTAGTTTCTATGCGATATCGCCTGCTCGCGACAAGAGAGAAACGCTCTCGATGCCCCCCTTCAAGCGGGTATTGCACCGCCGCAGCTAAATTGAAAGTGCCTGTGCCAAGTTTAGCAACGTTAGGTGTGCTAGCACTCGCGCTGGGAGCAACTCGGAGGAGGCGGGATGCGGTTCTGGCCGGTTAGTATCGCCTAGTCAGCCGATTCTTGACGGCGCTCCTGCCACGCTTGGACAATCGCATCTACCAAACTTGGAATTGCGATAGCTTCGGCTGTCACGATGCGCACTGCAGACTGGGACACCGACGTCGAAATCGACTCGGTAATCGCTGGACTAAGAGCGGCTATGGTTATCGGCTGACGTGCGCTGTTTGGCAGTTGTTGATACTCGCGTCCCAAGAGCTTGACAGCGGTGTTGGCGACGCGAGAGCTTGTCGCCGTGACGCAGTGCAGCTTTCCCGATTGGAAGGCCTGGAGGATCGTTTCGGGAATCGTCTCGATCGCGGACATGGCATAGGCTTCGACCGTCTCAACCTGTAGCCCCGCTGCCATCAATCCGTTTGCTAACCTTTGAGTGGGCGAGTCGCTCTCCGTTGAGTCCGAGGCTTGGGCATCTGCATGAGCGGGTGCAACAACCAACCAGCGTGAAACGTCAGCTAGATCTTTTGAGAACCCGCTGATGGCTGCTATTAGCCCATCGACGTTCGTCTGACTTTCAGGTACTACGTCCGCTACCAGGCCGAAACTTCGCAGTGTTTCCGCCGTGGATTTACCTACGCAGGCTAAATGCACTCCCGCGAAAATCCGAGCGTCATGCCCTTGAGCTTCGATGGCTTGCATTAATCCGATCACGCCGTGCCGACTCGTAAAAGTCACGCCGTTGAAATCACCTTCTCGAATTCGATTGATCCACTTCGTAAGCGAAGCTGGAGCCGTGTAGGTTACCTCCAGCGTCCCGTGTTCGTAGACCGTGGCTCCCAATTCTCGCAAAGCCATGGCGAGGCGATCGTCTTTTTGGCTTGGCCTGGTCACCCAGACTCCGCAGCCAGAAAGCGGTAGTTGGGCAAACCAATCCCACCGGTCACCGAGCCCTGCGACTTCTCCTACAACGACAACCACCGGTGGCCGCATCTTGCTAGCTGGTGTCAGGGCATCGGCGACTTCGTCGAGACGACAGTTAACGACTTGCTGGTCCGACCAAGTGCAACGCCGAACGATCGCGACGGGAGTCTCAGGTGATTTGCCCGCATCCATCAGACACTTCGTCCACCATCCAGCCGTCGTCACCCCCATGTAAAAGACGAGGGTTCCGGGAAAACCGGCTAGCGCCGGCCAATCAAACTCTTCCGGCGCAGCCGACGCCTGCTGCTTCGCAGTAACCAAAGCCACTGCCGATGCGTGGTCACGATGCGTCAGGGGAATCCCGGCATAGCTGGCGGTCGCCAGTCCTGCTGTAACGCCAGGCACAACTTCGAACGCTAATCCAGCGTCCGTGAGAGCATTTAGTTCTTCGGCGGTTCGGGCAAAAACGCCGGGGTCCCCACCTTTGAGACGCACCACTTTCTGACCAGCACCGACACGATTGACCAACAGCTGACAAATCTTGTCCTGGGGCCAAATGGCTTGCCGGCCATGCTTTCCAACACAAATACACTCAGCGTTGGCGGCAAAATCGAGGATCTGCTCATTCGCGAGCCCGTCGAACAGGACAACGTCGGCCGCCTCCAGACACTCCTTGGCGCGCAATGTCAGCAACCCGACAGCTCCGGGGCCCGCTCCGACTAAGTAGGCTTTTCCAAGTGCTTTTCCAGTTGTGCTTTCCATGCAATTACGGCTAGACAGGGGACAAAAAATCGACGACCATGCTAGTTTCCTTGATGGTGAGCCGGAAATTGCTAGCCTCGGGCGGAAATTAGAAGTCAAATTCGCGTCGTCGGAAACGGTATTCAGGCAAAAAAGCGCGAAATGCAGTATTTGAACGTTTGAACAGCAAAGTAAGAGAAGACACAGATGCCAAACACCAAGGGGGCGAAGAAGCGTCTGCGGCAAAATGTAGTTCGCCGTGACCGAAATCGTGCAGAGAAGACCCGCATGCGTCATTCGCTTCGAAAGTTCCGTGAAGCCGTAGCTGCGAAGGACTTCGATACCGCGAAGGACCTGTCCCGCAGCACCGCCAAGCTGCTCGACAAGGCTGCCGCTCATGGAGTCATCCACCGCAACAAAGCAGCTCGATTGAAGAGCCGCATGTCCCACCTGATGGTGACTTCGCAAGCCGCTGCCTAGAGCCGGCCGAAATGCCTATCAATAAACGAAAGCCAGCCTGATCACGGCTGGCTTTTTTCGTGCGCATCTCGGGCCGCCCAAGCAGTTCCGCGCGCAACGTTGGCACCTGTTAAGATTGAACGTGTGCAATGCCCGTTCAATGGAAACAGACTCATGCAAAAACTCCGGCACACGACCGCCGTACTTCCTGGACGCCTCTCCCGCTTTCTTGGAGGCCTCTCGCGCGGCGCACTGATAATTGTTGGGCTCTTCGCCTGGCCTGGCTTCGCCCGGGCTGACGAGAATCAATCGGCTTGGTTGGTCGGAGCCGGCAAGCTCGACATCACACCCAACGAAGGGCTACGCCTAAGTGGTTACGCCTCCCGAAGCACCCCCAGCACCGGAGTCCGGGATCCACTGCATGTCCGCGCGCTGGCGATCACCCCTGTTCGTCAGGACGAATCGGGCGATAGCGAGGCTGCAATTTCTCAGACGTTGGTGCTTGTATCAATCGACAGCATCATGGTCAGTGGTGAAATGACAGGCCGTGTTGCACAATGGCTCGCGCAGGAATACGACATTCCGCAGAATCAGCTAGTGCTAAGTAGTACGCATTCGCATGCAGCCCCCCACTTAACAGGCGGCCTCACTAACCTGTTTCGGGATGCTCAAACCCAATCCGAAATCGATGCAACCAGGCGCTACACCCAGCGTGTTGAACAAGCGATTCGTGACTCGATCAAACTGGCTATTGACAGCCGCCGCAAGAGTAAATTGCAGTCCTCTGACGGTGAAGCAAATTTCGCGGTGAACCGGCGCGTCCTGGACAGCGAAGGCAAATGGAGTGGCTTTGGTGTTCAGGAAAACGCAGCCGTCGATCATCGCGTGCGTGTTCTGGCCGCGCTCGACGAGGACAACAAGCTCATCGCTGCGGCATACATGTATGCCTGCCACTGCACAACGCTGGGAGGCGACTTTAACGAAGTCAGCGGTGACTGGGCGGGTCTGTCAGCCAGCCGGCTCGAGCAAATAAATCCAAATACCGTGTTCTTGCCCATCATCGGTTGCGGCGCCAACGCAAATCCTGAGCCACGCGGAGACTACCAAGATGCTCAACGACATTCGGCAGAAATAGTCGATGCGGTTGGCCATGCGCTCAAAGGCCCAGTGCAAATCATCACAGCCTCTCCAGTCACTCAGTTCGGCTACGCGGCGCTGCCATCACTGCATCCGTCAAACGATGAAATTAAGTCTCGTCTGACAGCAGAAAGATCAAACGATCGTCGTTGGGCTGAAGAAATGCAACGGCTTGAGCAAGAGATGGGACGCCTGCCGGAAAGCTATCCGATGCCGATCCACACTTGGAACTTCGGCGATCAACTCACCTGGGTGTTCTTGGGCGGCGAGGTCGTCGTTGAGTACCAGTTTCTGATCGAAAAGGAATTGGGAGGCAACGTTTGGGTGGCAGCATATTGCAATGATGTTTTCGCCTACGTCGCAAGCGATAATATGCTGCCCGAAGGTGGGTATGAGGTCGATTACTCGATGATCTACTACCTGCAACCTGGACGCTGGCGTCCAGGTACCCAGGCGTTGATCCTAAAGCGTGTTCGTGAAATCTTCGATGGAATCGCTACCGAAACTCGGCCGCGCGACG
>DNPC01000128.1 GCA_003501565.1 Planctomycetaceae bacterium
AGGCCGATCAAATCAAGCGATAGTCGCCGGAGCATGTACTCTCGCTTGGCCGGAGCGTTGAATTTCAAACCCCGAGTGGAATGAGCACGGGAGACGAACGCATCGATTGGCGAGGTATAAATTTCTGAGAGAGTTTCAGGGATCGTGGGTGTTTGGATCTGTTGGAAGGACCAATGAGTGGGTAGTTCCGCTCCATTTTGAATCCAGCGGCGGATTACCTCGACTTCTTCACTCGTTAAACTCCCACCGAAATCTGGTGGTGGCATCAACATCGATTCGTCGTCGGAACGGATTCTAGCGAACAATTCACTGCCTTCTGGCGCACCGGGAACGATTGGTGCGTCGCCGGAATCTGCTTCGGCAAGAAACGAGTTCGGATCATCCAACCGAAAACCGCCCTCACGTGATTCTTCATCCGGTCCGTGGCAAGCAAAGCAGCGGTTTGACAGGATTGCTCGCGCCTTAACTGCAATATCAGCATCAATCGATGGGGCTTGTGCGAGTGCTCTCGCGCCAAACCACGTTTGGGAGCTCACCCATAGAACGGCGCAGATGGCTAGCTGGCGTGCATTCATAGTTTCTGAGCGGAAAGGCAGGGCCGCAAAATGAGGAAGGGATAGGAGAGTGGTCCGGTTCTTGGACGCCCGTCTCTAGATTCTCCAGGTTCTATTCTAACTGGTCTGAGCTATTGCATAAAACAGCCTGCCGGCGGGTTTTGTCTGGTTTGCGGGCTGTGAGCCCTTTGGCAGCAACTGTGCGCGGGCTGGAGTGCTCTGCAGGGTTACTTTCCAGGCAATTCGATTACGCCCTGCCAATCTGGTGGGGCGATGCGACGATGCTGAGCGATGTAGACAGTCAGAAAGTCCTTAACTTGGTCTTCTGCCGGTACTTGGTGCAGAAAGCGAAATGCTTCGTGCCATTGTCCCGCTAGAAAATGGTCTAAGGCTGTTTCGTATGCATCGACATGTTCGTTTGAAAGGATGCTACTTGGACCACTTGGCGGCAATAACTCGCTCACCACCAAAGGTGTATGCATTCCAAAGGGCAGTACCTTGGCAACGCGGCGGACGCGTAAAACATCGCGTGACACATTACTTCTAATCCAGTCTGCCGTAGGTTCGTCGACGAGAATTGATGCTTGTAGTTGTTTTGTCATTCCCTCCAGCCGGGACGCCAAGTTCACGACTGGCCCGAAGACGGTTACCTTTACTTGGTCCGTCGTGCCGATTCTTCCTGCGACCGCGGATCCTGACGCGACACCAAGACCAGCCCGGAAATCGGCCAAGGGATGATCGGGCTGATTTGAGAAGGCTTCGAATTCGGCACGGATTGCCAACGCAGCTTGGCACGCGTGTTGGATGGAGTTGCTGGTAGAGATTGGCCAACCCCAGAATCCCATTGCGGCATCGCCGTGAAAGTCGCCGACGACGCCACCGCCGCACAGGATATGGTGTGTCATCACGCCAAGCGCATCGCTGACGCGTTGCAATAACTCAAGAAGTCGGTCTGCTGCATCTTCGCTTTGTTGGCTGAAACCCCTCAAGTCACAAAACAGTACGGATACATCCGTTTCTCTAGGAGCTAGGACCTGTTCCGGATCACGTCCTGCCAGTGCGTCCATGACAACCGGAGCGAAGAAATTCCGAAGACCGTCCTGCCGACGCTGCAGCGCACGAACTTGCCGCAAGGCACCCAGCGTCGTCGCCGTCAGTTCCGTGAACTTTAGGTCGTCCTGGAGAAACTCGCCGTTCTTGTCTTGTGGCCCAATCGGACCGGCGAAATTCCCCGCGACGTAGATAGCCCAACCTGGACAACTTTCTGACACCACCGGCGTGCAAAATGCCCAGTCGACATTCTCGCTTTGTGTGAATGATGGATTTACGTCTACCGTACGGCTCCAAACGTGAAGCACGCTTTCTTGCGTCTTGTTAGCAGTTTTGATGAGCTGCGAACTTGGTCGTAGGTCTCCTCGATTGAGTCCTCTGCAGTCCCAATGCAAGATTTCAAGATCTGGAGATGTCTTCAGACCCGCAGCATCTTGCTGTGTCTCTTCGTCGGCTACAGTCAGCCCTGTGGCCGGCGATGAGTCGGAAGCCTCGGCGGCGGACTTGAGTTTCAGGATCGCAACGTACGAAGCCTGGGGAACCCCCTGCAGCAACAGATTCACGACCTGGCTGCAAAGGTCTTGATCGTCAGCGGCGCTTGCAATGATATCCGGCAGCTTGCCGAGTGCCTCGATGCGTCGGTCCGCGTCTTTGTATTTGTTCTGTCGCAGCAAGTGCGCCGAGAAAGTCTGCTCAGCAAATGCGGGGACGTCTTCAGGCGAATTGGAGCCGGAGAAACTGACCTGTTGATCCAGCAGCGTGAAAGTCGTCTGGCCGATGACAAAATGTTCGCCAACCTCGGCCGCGAAACTGTCTTCTTGCTTGCCTTGGTAGAAAATTGCGTTTCGCGCTTGGGGTAACCGGTTAACGTGGAGCTTGGTACCGTCCCAAGTCATGTTGGCGTGAGCTCGACTGATGCGGTCGTCCCACCCAATATCCCATGGCCTGGCCGTGCGTCCTAGGACGGTTTCCTCGCCGACCTGCGGTAGTGCCCGTCGCCAGCGATCTTGCGGGCGTGGTCCTTGAGCAATTAAATCAGGCATACGAAACTATACAGTCCTGTTGATGGCAGTTCCTCGGTTTGCTCAGCACTATACCGTGTTTGGCGCGGTCATCCCACACTGGTAGCCGATCGCTCTTGCCCGGCCGAGTCTTTTCGTTGAGAACTTAAGTTGCCTATTAAGCCAGATTTGGGAACGAAAACGTGAACGCGGACGCCGAAAGCTCAGATGGTACACCCCCGGTAGATCCTGGTTCGGGTGATCGAACAGACAAAATGCAGGCTATCGACAAGGAAGTTGCACACATTTGGATGGTGCGTTGTTTCCTGAAGCATTGTGACGAAGCCGAAGATGATGAAGAGCTGGCATCGGTACATCGTGATCTCTACGACTTTATGCTCGCCCTTGGGCCAGCTCTCGATGCTGGAGACTCAAACGCATATCTCAAGCAGGTCAAAAAGAAACTCTCGAAACTACGGCGTGCGACGGAACTTTTTGTTGAGATTCAACCTGAGGTTTCTGGCCACATGAATTTCCAAATGGCCGCGAGGAGTCTGCAACAAGCAGTGGCGGAAGTTCATGTTCTGATGGACAATGGATAGGATGGCAACAGCCAATGCCTTGGCAGGCTCGGCCTACTAGATCTTATCGGCCATATCCGCTGTTGTAGCCAGAACGACGCGACCGACGATTTGGCCGTCGAGGATCTTTTCGACTTCGCTTTGCATTTCTTCGAAGCGTATGACGCGCGAGATGATGTCAAGATTGTCTGGCTTCAGATCGGTGGCGAGGCGTTGCCATATTTCGAGGCGGGCGTCCATCGGGCAGTCGGCTGACGCGATCCCGCAGAGTGAGACGCCGCGAAGCAGGAATGGGTACAGAGTCATTTCGAGGTCGCTACCCGCCACCAAACCACACGTTGTGACAGCACCCCCGTAACGAGTGCTCTTGACAATGCTAGTAAGTATGTCGCCGCCGACAGTGTCGACACCGCCAGCCCAGCGAGCCGACAGAATGGGCCGTTTGGGGTCGCCCAAGATTTCATCTCGTGGGACCACTTCGGATGCACCAATCTGTATTAACCAGTCGCTTCTCTCGGACTTGCCTGTCACGGCTACCACCTCGAAGCCGAGCTTGGCCAACATCGCAGTAGCGAGACAGCCAACGCCTCCGGTGGCGCCGGTGACCAGGATAGGCCCTCCGCCGGGTTCTACGCCGTTGCGCTCCAGTGCAACCACACACTGTGCGGCAGTGAAGCCCGCCGTGCCCAAGGACATCGAATCTAGGGCAGAGAGTGTTTCTGGGCGTTGGACGACCCATTCCGCTGGCACGCGAATGCGCTCAGACCACGCACCAAAACTCCCCTGCCCTAAATCGTAGCCGGTAACGACCACCTCCTCTCCGGTTCGGAATTCTGGCGAGTCGCTATGCAGGACTACTCCGGTTGCATCTATGCCTGGTACGTGCGGGATAGATCGAATGATGCCCTTGTGTCCTTGGCAGGCCATCGCGTCCTTATAATTCAGAGACGAATAGTGCACCTCGATTGTCACGTCGCCCGCCGGCCACGCGTCAATCGTCTGCTGGCGGACCTGCAGACTTGGCCGCTCGTTGGCTTCGGTAATTGTCAAAGCACTGAATTGTTCCGTCGTATTCATTGGTGATCCGTATAAGGCCGAGCAGTGTGAACCGGGAAGCGCGAACTGTGCAGTGTGAACTGTGCAGTGTGAACTGTGCAGTGTGAACCGTGCAGGACCGGCCATTCTACCCGCTTTTAAGAGAAACGCTCGTCGGCAATGAACGGCATCGGTAGCGGCTAACTGGATGGCAATTCGACCCAGATTTGACCATCTTCCACTCGAGTGGCAAACGTCTCGAGCATCTGCTTGCCCGTTAACAAGTTCGTGCCATTGCGAACGTCGTACTGCCAACCGTGCCAAGGACATGTTACACAGTTGCCTGCTACTTTTCCGGATGCGATTGGGCCACCCTGGTGGGCACACATGCCGTCGACCGCATGGATCGTGTTGTCGATCAGGAAGAGTGCGATGACCCGTTGCTCGACCAGGATTTCTAGTGCTCCGGATGCTTCCAGTTGATCAATCGAAGCGGCTTGATGCCAACTCATGTTGCGGATCGTTGTTTGGAGAGGGACGCGCTGTAACCCTGCCGGAAGGTTTTCAAAGCGCTGGCTGGCAAGAATCCTAGCAGACCGATTGTTATTTGTCTTTCTGCCGTCGGCTTGGACGATAGCCAGAGGATGGAGCGTCTCGGCGCTGCTTTTTCGATTTCTTACTTTTCTTTTCGCCGGGGATTGTATGGACGTATTCTCCACGGAAGCGTTTGTTAGCATCCTTCCTGCGGCGAATAAGTGCTTCCTTGGGAGGCTTGCTGGGGATTAGCGAATCGCAGCCATCGCCGATGAGGTCGGTTCGACCTGTTTCTCGCAGAGCTTCGCGGACTTCGAAGTAATTCTCGGGTTTGAAGAACTGCATCAGTGCACGCTGCATTTTGCGGTCCCGCAGCTTCTTGGCAATAAAGACTTCTTTTCCAGTGAACGGATCAAGTCCGGTGTAGTACATGCAGGTCGCGACATCGAGCGGTGCGGGGATGAAGTCCTGGACTTGATCCGGCTTGTAGCCATTCTGTTTAAGAAACACGGCCAAGTTAATCATCGCGGCAAGGTCGCTAGCAGGATGACTGGCAATAAAGTAGGGAATCAAGTACTGCTTTTTTCCAGCTGCCTGAGACTCTTCCTTAAACACCTCCGTAAAGAACTCAAAGTCGTCGCCGGAAGGCTTTCGCATCTTGTTGAGGACGTCCGGATCGACATGCTCGGGTGCGACCTTTAGGTGACCACCAATGTGGTGACGCGTAAGCTCCTTGATGTACTCGGGGCTTTGCCGAGCTAAGTCCATGCGGATTCCGCTGGCAACTAAGACTTTCTTGACACCATCGACCTCGCGTGATTCTCGCATGAGTTCGATGATGGGCTGGTGGTCGACACCGAGTAACTTGCAAATCTTTGGATGTACACAAGACTGCCGTCTGCAAACCGCTTCGACTTCGGGCTTGGTGCATTTCATTTGATACATGTTGGCCGTCGGGCCTCCGATGTCGCTAACGGTTCCTTTGAACTGTTTGTCCTTGGCGAGCGTCTCCAGTTCGCCGATGATGCTTTCTTTGCTGCGCGACTGGATCGTCCGTCCCTGGTGCGCTGTGATCGAACAAAATGTGCAACCACCGAAGCAGCCTCGCATGATCGTGACAGAGTCCTTAATCATGTGGTACGCCGGAATCCGTTCTTTGTAGCTTGGGTGTGCGCGGCGCGTGTAGGGTAACCCGTAGATACGGTCCATCGCGGCCTCAGAAATCGGAAACTGCGGAGGATTGACGACCACAGCCTGATTACGATGCCACTGAATCAGACGTTGAGCGTTGTACGGGTTGGTTTCATTGTGGATGATCTTCGTCGCTTCGGCGAACTTCAGCTTGCTCTCCAGGACCTCTTCGTAACTTGGGAGTGTTATGGCATCTTCCGGAGGAACCTCTGAGGCACCCATGCAATAAGCCACGCCGCGCATGTCGCGAAGGTCCTTGACAGATTCACCGGCCTGGAGGCGTTGGGCGATCTCGACAATGGCGTTTTCGCCCATCCCGAAAACAACTAAGTCAGCCTTGCTGTCGAGCAAGATACTCTTCCGGACTTTGTCGGACCAAAAATCGTAGTGGGCGAGCCGTCGCAACGATGCCTCTACACCTCCGGCGATCACCGGAACACCTTTGAACGCCTCGCGGGCTCGCTGGCAATAGCTGAGCGTCGCACGGTCGGGTCTTAAGCCGATTTTTCCACCGGGCGAATACGCATCATCGTTGCGGACTTTGC
>DNPC01000847.1 GCA_003501565.1 Planctomycetaceae bacterium
GGAAGCCCAGTGTCCAGGTCGAGACAGTGCAGCGACTTTCCTTCCGTTGGTGTGGCCACCACAACTCCGCCGCGAACGAGCACGCGAGAGTCTAGCCAGCCACTGGACGTTTGTGAAACCGATCTTCTGGGAGTCCCAAAGCGAGAGCCGCTGGGTGGTTCCCGATACGTTACACCCCAACGGAGTGTGCGAGTTGCGCGGTCAACTGCGACGATCGCACCAACGCCAGTCGGACATACCAAGACTCCATCGCTGTACGAGGGGCAAAGAAGACGGTCGCGGTAGCGCGGATTGTTTCGATTGAAGACCGAGGGGGCAGGCGTGCTGGCCAGGTTTTGCTGCCACAGCAGTTTGCCACTAGATGCATCAAGACTCACCAGAGCGATTTGTCCGCGAGTTTCGACGATGCTGAACAACTCGTCGCCAAGCGGCAGGGGAGGGCCCAAAAACCAAGCGTCTTTGAGCTTCGAAGGTTCACCGTTGGGTTCGCCAGCGCCGTAAGTCGGAGCATTGCCAGCCGTCCACAATTCTCCGCCTTCGGTATCAATGCTGTACGCGACTAAGTAGTTTGAGGCGGTGGTACCGAACTGCCGACGCCCGGTCTCTGGTTGGCGAATGCTATAAACACGTTTGCGATCGGTACTAAATTGTCCGTAAACGGGGCTGTTCCAAACTCGTCGCTGCAGTTCGGTGCTCGGGACCTCTGGCGGAGCAATCTCGGTCGGACTCCGCGATCCGGAGGGCAGCATTGCAGAAGTTTGCGGTAATAGCCATTTGATGTTGCCCGTATCAAAGTCGATGCCAAGTGTCACATCGTCAGTCGTCTTAGTAAGCACATAGTTACGTGCCAACCTGAGACTCATGCGCGGCAACAACAGCCTTCCATCACGAGTTTGACTGTCTCGGTAACTATCGATCGCAGTCTTTTCCAGCTTGTTCGAGTGGATGTTAGCAACCCACCTCACGCTTGGAATCGGCATCCCCGACTTGGCAGTCGCGATTCGCTCGGGCCCACCGCCCAGCGTAGGCCAGTCAGCGCCGGGCCGCTCGACGATCGGTAACTCCCTTAGTTCGACGGAATTGGAAAGTACCGATTCCCAATCCGTGGAATTTGACAGCTCGACTTGCCGGCCATCCAGCTGAATGCTCTCACCTCGAAAATAGCCGGACAGACTCTCTACGACTTCCCGGGCTTTGGTGAACTGACCAGCTTGAGCAAACGCAACGACGGCGGCCTTGGCCAGTGCAGTGCCAAACCGCAGCCGTGCGTGCGGGTATGTCAGTAAACGTTGATAGCAGAAACCAGCACGGAGCGGCTGTCCGGCCAGCAAACTACGGCGTGCTAACAGCACCCAAGCATCGTAGGCCGCGTCGGTGTGCGGGAACTGCCGCGTAATCGCCTCAACAGCACGCCAGTCATCTTTTTCGGTGGCTTCCAAAAGGGCTTTACGTGCAGATACACCGTACTGCACTGCTAGGGTTTCTCGTGCCTCTTTGGGGAGATTGGCCAGAATTTCGTCCGCCTGGCCACGAATGCTCCCCGTGGGACGGTTGACCTCGGTTTCATTTCTCGCAGGTGCCAGGAAGTAATCTTGGCCGCTGTAACTAGCAGGGATATCCTCCGATCTATCGTTCAGCAGAGCATAGAGCGCGGCGAGTGCATCTGAGTATCGTTTCTCCGAGATTGCATTTGTGCTCTCGGAAAGAATGCGTGTGAGCGCTCGAGGGGGCGGCGCAAAGATTCGCTCGGCAGGTACGGAGAATCTAGTCTGTGCCAACGCACCATCGACCCACGCGCCGATGCTAGCCAGTACTAAACAGCAAACTGCACCCTTCATCCAGCTACCTGTTCGCTGCATTGTCTCTCCCTAGCTTGCTTCGCGTGAGTCTGTGTGATGAACTTCTGCGCGACTTGGCGTCACGCTGTAAATGATTGCTAACGGCAGCGTTGCGTCTGCGCTGCAATGGTTTGCGAGCCAAGACTGGCCAGAGCGAAGCCGGTTGTGATCGTCAATTCAACAAACGACTACGGTCTCTCGCGAAGTGTGATCTGCAAATCGAGCGTTTTATTGCCGCGTCGAATTTTCATTGCGATCGGCTGGCCAACAATCGAACGCTGAACAAACTCCGCTACCTGGCTGGACGACTGTATCGGCATGCTATCGTAGCTGAGGATGATGTCGCCGCGTTTCAATCCGGCGGCGTCGGCGGGAAGTCCGGGAGTTGTTCGGACCACATAGGCTCCGACGCCTCGCGGCAACTCAAGACTTTCAGCCACCGAATAGGGGACGTCACTTATTTGAATCCCAGCTGATCCGCGCCGGACGCGGCCATGCTCACGCAATTCATCCATGATCCACACTGCACGGCGAATCGGTATTGAAAAACCAATTCCTTGAAACCCACCATTGCGACTGGAAATTGCAGTATTGATGCCTACTAATTTGCCGTCCAAGTCGACCAGTGGGCCACCGGAATTTCCGGGATTGATCGCCGCGTCTACTTGCAGGAATTGGCCACGAACATCTTTCGAAAGAGCATGCCACCGGTCTTTGCCGCTCACGATACCAGCACTAACCGAAGATTGCAGCGTAAAGGGACTACCGATCGCCAAGACCCAGTCGCCGACGAACAAGTCGTCCGAACTGCCGACGGTCGCAGCTGGCAGATCATTGGCATCGATCCGTAGAATTGCGATGTCGCTGTTTATATCTCCAACAACTTCATCCACATTGAATTTACGACCATCGGCCAGGCACACTCGAATGCGTTTTGCATCACGCACCACGTGCTGGTTGGTCATGATCAGGCCGTCAGATTCCATGATGACGCCCGAGCCAACGCTATCGAAGTTACCAGTGGTCTCGAGCAAACTCCGGATATCTTCCGCTTCTTCGTCTTCTCCGCCAATCTGGCTCAGAATCATTACGACACTCGGCAACGCCTCAGCTGCTGCGTGACGGAACGCGCGCGATAAACTTCTCGCGTCCTG
>DNPC01000857.1 GCA_003501565.1 Planctomycetaceae bacterium
TCATGGCAACATGGTCAGCCGCCACTAGCAATCGCAGATTTCGGTTTTGCTATTCGTGCCTTGTCATACAGCGCCTCCCAGGGACTGCTAGCGATCGGCGGTTTCAATGAAAAAATCGTGGTCTTTGACGTGCGCAACCGAGCCTTCCGCCATACCCTCCAGTGCGATTGCGGGGACCAACGCACGGTAAGCTTCAGTCCTGACGGAACCAAACTGCTGTGTGGTGGTCGCGACGGTGAAGTGAATGTCTGGGAGACGCAAACCGGAAACGTGCTCGCAAAGTACAGGGCGCATCGCGGCCGAATTTTCACCGCCGGTTTCTCGTCGGACAGTAGCAAGATAACTAGCGTGGGCGAGGACCGCCGCTTGGTCCACTACGATTTGTTGGCCCAGAAGGTATTACCGCAATCACTCGAACTGCCGGCGAAGTTGATGTCGATGTGCCTGATTAATGACAGCATTGTTGCGATGTCCGGAGCCGACAACAAAATCAAGCTATACGACTTCGCCGCCAATGATTTGATTGCCGAGCTGGATGACCACGAAGGGACCGTTGCGGTAATGTGTCCGATTGGTCCGATGCTAGCAAGCGGCTCGTTTGATACGACCGTCAAGCTTTGGAACCTAAATCGAGTTGAAGAGCGGAGGCAGTTGAGCGGCCGCCCGGTGGGGCATACGCCACTTGAGGTCGACGAGAAATTGAGAATTCGCTAAATCCAGCAGTAGCAGCTGCCCGCCGTTGTGGTAAAGGCGACCCGCGGCGACGAAGGTCGGCTTCAACCTGCTGAACATGCTTGAACACCGAAGTTTGAGCGAAGTGCCATGGAGGTGCCCGTTGATTCACCAACACCTTAAACGACTTGCACTCGGTCCTGTTGAGATGCTCGGCCACTTGGTTGGCCGCGCGGCACCTTCAGAGCCCCAATCGCGGCCCAACAAAGGCTCCAGCGGGCGAGCCTCAATTGGACAGGGGCGAAGTGCACGTAGCGTAAAGCCTCGCGGACGTGCCAATCTTAGAACCGCCATGCTGGAGGTGATGGAACCACGCTGTCTGATGGCCGCAGACGCGATTCAAATCGGTGCAGTGTATGTCGAAGAAGATCTCGGCAGTGACTTGCACGGTGACTTGTTCTACATCTCCTTTTCCGGTGGCGCGGAAGGTACACAGCTCTCGCGTTTGACAATCAATGGTGACCTGAACGAACCTGGCTTTTCACTAGGTGACCTGTTCTTCGATACAGTGGAAGCGGGTGTCGGTGCCGATCATGCTTATCCGTTCAAGATCGAGACACTGGATACGGTCAACCCCAACGCTACGGTAACCGCTTCCGTTGTGGATGGCACCAGTCTGCTTGAATTGCAGTTTACAAACTTTGTCGCCGGGGACCGGTTGATATTCTCGATCGATGTCGACGAAGTTCAGTTCTACGATCCGAATGAGACCGACCAACAGATTCAAAACGACGGCTACGATCCAATTACCTCAGGCGTCGAATTCCAAAACTCTCTATTGACCGCAGAGTTCATTGCGCCCCATTACGAGGATGTTTCCGGAAGCGATCGTTTTCTAAATCGCTACGATTCGATCCTCAGTCCGACTGGCCTGCCACTGCCAGAGGATAATCACGATGGCAAACGCGATCGAACGGCCGGAGCTGTCTTTCCGCTGCAACAGACGCCCAAACCGATAAGTCTTTCCGGAATCGTCTACCAAGACCGCGACGAAGATCTCACGCTTGACGCCACTGATCGGCGACTTTCCGGTGTGTCGGTTGAGCTTTTTGAGCTTGTCGGCGGACAGTACCAATCGACGGGGCACACGCGTACTACCGACGCTCAAGGCCAATATCACTTCGGGACCGAGCTCGGCCTTATGCCAGGCACCTACCAAGTTCGCGAAACACAGCCAAACGGATATTACAGCATCGGCGCAACTGTTGGACAGTTTACCACCGGTGGATCGGTTGGAGATGTTGTCCCAGGTGACCCTGATCGCTTGACCGAGATCGTCGTACCCAAAGGCGATATGCATGTTCGCGACTTGAATTTCGCCGAGAACCTGCCTTCAACGATTAGCGGCCACGTATGCGTTGTCACCGATGGCTATGACTGCTTCAGTCAAGAGAGTACCAAAGCGCCCCTTCCCGGGGTGGAAGTTCAGCTGCGCGACGAAAATGGCACTCTTATTGAATCGACGTTAACCGATGCAGCTGGTTACTATGAATTCACTGACCTCCGGGCCGGCGTTTACTCGGTAACTCAGGTCACCCCCAATGGGCTGATTGATGGTTCAGCTCGGGCTGGCAGTGAGGGCGGAGTGGTCGAAGGCTCCAGCCGGATCACTCAAATCGATCTGCGAGGTGACACCAACGGAGAAAACTACGACTTCTGCGAAATTACGCCCGCTCAAATCTCAGGCCACACGTTCTACGACCGCAACAACAACGGTGTATTCGAAAGCACCGAACAACCCCTGGGAATGGTGGAAGTTACTCTGTGGGATGAAGCGGGCAATGTAGTCGCGACACAGTTTACCAATCCAGATGGAAGCTACAGTTTCACCGGGCTCGTGCCTGGCAAGTATCGCCTGACCGAGGTTACACCTGACGGTTACGTGCCAGGTAAATCGCATGTTGGATTTGTGAAGGGCCAACGCAGCGGTACGAATGACAGCACCGGTGACGTCATCACTGCAATCATGCTGCCGGCAGGAAGCCGCGGTACCGATTACGATTTTGGCGAGATCCTAACCGGCAGCATCGCTGGTCGCGTGATCGTCGATACCAATGAGAACTGCATCATTGACGCCCCCGGCGATTCGCCGCTTTCGGGTGTTCGGATTGAACTGCTGGACGCAAACGATAACTTACTCGAGTGGACGCTCACAGACAGCAATGGTTTCTATCGCTTTGATGCCTTGCTACCGGGCAACTACACCGTACGCGAGATTCAACCAAGCGGCCTATTCCAAGGCGGCCAAAGGGTCGGTAGTGGCAGCGGCGACGCCAGCGTGGTTGACCGAATCTCAAGCATTGAACTCGGACCCGGCGTCGACCTGGTCAACTATGATTTCTGCGAAGTCCCTCCGTCTTCGCTGTCTGGCTATGTGTTTGATGACCGAAGCCAGGATTGTTTCTTTGACTCAGGCGAAAGCGGAATTGCAGGCGTAACGATCCTGCTCTTGGATGCCAGCGGCACGACGATCGCCACAACCCTGACCGACGCGAATGGATTCTACGAATTCACCAACCTAAGGGCTGGGACCTACGCCGTTCGGGAAATCCAACCCACTGGGTTCCTACATGGCGGACAAGTTGCTGGCAGCGGTGGTGGCGATGCTTCGGTTGCTGATAACATCACCGCCATCAACGTTGGCGCAGGCGTCGACTTGGTCAATTACAACTTCTGCGAGGTCACTCCGGGCTCCATTTCAGGGATGGTGTTCGCCGACTTCAATTCGGACTGCCACTTCGATCCAGGAGACGTCCTGCTGTCCGGAATCCGCGTAGATTTGCTGGATTCCAGCGGCACACTAATTGCGACCACGACCACTGCCAGCGATGGTACCTACGAATTCGATGACCTTGCGCCCGGGAATTACACGGTCTTCGAGCATCAGCCCGATGATTACTTTCATGGTGACCAGATGGCACCGATGCGCGCTGGTGTCGCCAATGGGGACGCAAGTGTTCGCGATACGGTTTCAAACATCGACGTGTTGCCAGGCGAAGACGTCGACCATGTTGATTTCTGCGAAACTCCTCCAGCGGAAATCAGCGGCTACGTTTTTCAAGACGGACCAACCATACGCAACGCCACAGGCACTGTGCCGGAAGATCGACGCGAGGTCCGTGACGGCTTGCGAACTGCCGATGATATGCCCATTGCCGGCGTTACCATTCAGTTGCGTATCCCGAGTCTGGACATCGCGGATAGTTCCGTGTTTTCGCTTCCGGGGACCTACACTACCAGCGAGATCACCGTACAAACTGACGCCAACGGATTCTACCGTTTCACGGGCCTACGTCCGGGCGGCTACTATCTGACGCAGGTACATCCGGAAGCCTACGTCGATAGTTTGGATACACCCGGTAGTGCCGGTGGTCGATCGTTTAATTCACAGTCCGAGTTGGATTCGTACCTCGCAAATCCGTTTTCGAATCGCGGTATCGTCAATCTTGGTACACAAGTCTTCGATGCAGTTACGTTGATCAACTTGCAGGCCGGCGCGAACTCGGTTGAAAACAACTTTAGCGAAATATTGGTCGAGAAACAGCCGCCGCCTCCTCCTCCACCACCTCCTCCGCCACCGCCACCGGAAACTCCAACAGTAACGCCGCCCACGTATGCTGGCCTGCCTCCCCTATTGGCGGATGTACCAACCTGGGCTCCATTGCCAATCGTGTTGGGCGTTGGCCACTCGCTTCCGCCGACCTGGCATTTG
>DNPC01000318.1 GCA_003501565.1 Planctomycetaceae bacterium
CTTGAGCACATTTTTTAGATAAACTTGCGCGTAGGCTTGGATCGAAGCTTGCTCGACCTGCGTAGGCGGTTGTGGATTCTTGGTTGCCGCATCCATTTGTTCATTCAAACGAGCCAGCTCGGTGCGAATTGTCGTAGCGGTCTGGTTGCTAAGCTCTGGAGTAGCCCAATTCTCACAGTTTGATGAGATAGCAATAAGCTTACGGACTTTTGCGAGCCGTGAGTCGAGTATTTGCCGGTCTTGTTCGCCAAGATTTGATGTTTCAAGAGTTTGGAGTGCACCTTTGGTAACCTGAAGCAATCGTGCCGAAGCAACCAGAAACTGCATCTCAGAAATGAGGTGAATCAGTCCACCGTCATCAATGGGAAGAATGAACGTAGTGTCCGATGCTTTCGCTGCAATTCCTTCCAAATCAACAAACGCTAGACTAGCCGGCCCCGCTTTTTCTGTGCCAAGAATCAGGCCTGCGCCCGCTTTGGCGAGCGTCGCTACATTGCGGTTAACGGCAGCGTTGACTTCTGCATAGATCTCATCCTTCAAGCTGTTCCAGATTGCAGTGCCTTCGCCCAGTTGCTTTCGTATTTCTAGCTGTTCGCGGAACCATTTGTTGCTCGAATCGGTCAGCGGCACAATCGGCAACCAAACGTCATAGGGGAGGTCTTCATCAACAACTTGATAACCCACCAGATTACGTTCCGTGAGTACAAACTCTAGCGGAATTTCCAGTTCATTCGTCTCTCCAAAGCTCAGTTTCAGGTTCGCTTGGGTGATCGCAATTCCCGTTTGCAAGAGTCGGAAGAGCGCGTTGCGAACATCTCTTACCTGAACGCTTACCTCGAATTCCAAGTAGCTTTGGTCGTCGCCCAACCCAAGATCGCGTCGCCCAAGATCGTAAACGACCACATCCGATCGCGCTTCATCAGTGCTAAACGTCTCTGCAAACCTCCACGCGGCCTCAAGTTCAATGATTCTGTTTCTTAGATACTCGCGGCGTCCGTTTAAGAAGTTGAAGTATCTCAGCGCATCCGGCGTACCGTTCAAATTGGCTTGCCGCTCGAGCAGGTTAAGACGTTGATAGAACAAGTTGATTAGCGGCGCTGCGGATCGCTCTGCTTGGACATAGCGGATCAGCGGTTCCAAGGGCTTTACCCTATCGGTCGGATCGTAGTCTTCCAGCAACCGTTTGATGTGAAGACTGAGCTGGTCAATCTGATCGTTGATCGCGAGCGACCGAAACGTCTTCGGCAACAAGTCGTCACTCAAATATGGACGAATTGTGTAAGAGATTTCGGCTCCGTAACCCTGGCGTGTTCGCCGCCCGGGAAGAACAGAGGCTGGTAAACGCACTAAGTTGAGTGCATATCCTGGCGCGTCGGCCGTATCGTCACCCTCGTTGAGTCGCCGGAGTGTATTCAACGCGTTCAGATAACGATACAGTTGATCGTTCTGGATGACCGGTTCCAGCTGGATCTTGTCCGTCGTGAATTTTGACTCGAACGTCGACGAAGTTGGCAAGGTAGGCCTGGCCGTTGCTGACGCAACCGGATTCGATGCAGTTGTTTGAGCGCTGGCATTGATACTCGTTTGCGGGACCGCAGCGTCGCCAACGATCGTCCCCAGAGCCATCATGAATCCTAATGAAGATTCATCTGAACGGCTCAAAGCGCCTTGCAGGGTATCTGAAAAAGTTGAAAGCTCAGCCGCGAGTTGTTCTTCAACTTCCTGGCGGTGACGCGTGAGTCTCGCCTCGCCCCAAATGTCAGGCTGCTTGGGTATGACTGAACCATAGATCTCGAGATGATGTTCGAGCCAATCGATCTGCCCCGCCAACTCTTCAACGGAAGGCTGCTTACAGTCCTCTGGTTTAACCCGTTCGTGAACCGCTTCATGCGTATTTCGCGTTGCCCTCTTGAGAGCACGGAACAAGCCACCGAACTTGTCGTCGGCAATTCCAACTGTTACCTGGCCGAAAACGACAGCACACATAGTGAGACAGACGATCATACGTCTCAGCGACCGGAAGACCATGGTAGTTACTCCTACATGGGTCAGCCCTTCACAGCAAACATGCCAGCCGCACGAGCATCGTCACAGCAGCCTGCGTGCGAGCCGGTAGATAGCAATGCAAAGTCGGGCAGAACGCTAGGCGGGGCGTTGCAATCAATAGAGCAGGGCAGTGCTCTATTCCTCACATTCGGTACCAGCCAACCGAACATTGCGTAGATTGTGCATAATCGTTAGCTTCAAGCACGATTGCATGGGAAGATTTTCGGACCAGGTCATCTGGCAAAACAGGTAGCCAGTTGCCGAGTGCCGAAGTGGTAGGAACAGATCAATTGCATTCGTACTTGATATTGATAGCAAATCGCCCACGGCCAAAGCCCGGATTGCGCAACCCCGATAGACGAAAAGGGTTGTTTGGGCGATTTCGCAGCGTACCGGACTTGCGACTTTACACTGGGATCACGTGAATGCGTTGTGAGCACGCAATGAAGTGTTCTACCACCCCGGTCACTAGGCCGAACAAGTAATTGAACTGGCTGCAAAACGAGTTTCGGATCACTCGCCGTCTTCGTCATCAACGATTCTCGTGAATAATTGATCTAGTCGTCGGCGAAGCAAAGTGCCTTCGGCAGAGCAAATCTTCCATCCAAGCAGGTATCCGCGTTTTTGTTGGTTCGTGAGTTTCCAGTTGAGCGGAATCACCTGACCTGTTGCGGGGAACCGCACTGTCTGGATGAGGACTACGCCCTCGAGATCTTCGATTTGTTCGTCGACATCGCTACCTACTGATTCCATCGCGTCGACAGGTTCGTAACTGTCGTACTCGGTTAGGGTCTTGGGCGTAAAGCCATCGATCATCTTTTTCCAGTTTGCTCGCACTGCGGATGAATCGGCGGGGGCGCCCTGCGATTGCGGCGTTTTGGTGAGATTCTGCTGCGTGCCAACGGACTCAAGCGACTGCTGCGCATCCGCTGACGACGATGTCTCGCTGCCAGCACTGTTCTTTTGTTTGCCTAGAGGACGTAAGTGCAGCGCTGCTAAATCCGCCTCAAGATTGCCACGTTCTAGCTGCGACGCAGAGCGTACTTTGACCATAGCTTCCCCGGGACCGGTCAGCCAACGAAACCAGCCAGCTAGCCCGCCCGGATCCGCAGGTCGATTCATGTCGACGCTATAAGACGGTTCGATTCTGAGCAACAAAATGCGATCAAACGTCTTATCTTCTTCTTCTTCTTCTTCTGCTGCTGCCTCTTTTGCTGCTTCCTCTTTTTCCCTTTCTTCTTCACGCAATCGCTCAAGCAAGAACTCGATCCAGTTAACTGCTGTGACGATACCCTCATTATCGACGTACCCACCATCGCAAAGCGCTACGTTCTCACCCACTGGGCTGGCCATGCTCGGTTTTGTGAATGGCGAGACGTACGGAAATGCAGCAGAGGTCCGTGCCGCCGTAACAGGCAAAACGTCATATGCTGCCTGCTTGGTCGTCTTCATCAGTTCACGATAGTTTAGCGGTCGAGCCGTCAGTCCCACACTCGACGCCCTGCGTGGCGTGGGAATGGTGTCGAACAAGATACGACGACCAGATACGGCATCGGTCGTATTGAAGATGACTATCGGCAGACTTCCTGCGATTGCCCGATCTCCCCAATCGCCCATTGCCAGTTTTCTTTGTGCCGGTGGTATCCGTTGTGCAAAACTATCCTCTAACAACTGGCCGCGTCCAGTGCCAGGCGCGAAGACGAGCCCGTACAAATCATCAACCGTCAGTCCATAAGCGATAGGTTCCAGCGATGAACGAGCTGCCAGTTCCAACGACGGGCTGGCGTCCTGAAGAAAGCTGTGTGTTTCTGCTTGGTCAATCTTGGAGGCAGTTGCTTTTGGAGGAGAGAGTTCATCCGCATACTGAGTATTGACATAAAACAGCGTACCCACGCTACCGCCCGACACACCGCTAATGATTGCGACCGAATCTCCAAATTCTTTGTACTCGCGCGAAAGCTGATCCAGGACGCAACCAGCCCATGCAGCCGCGTGAATGCCGCCTCCAGGGCATGTTACGACGACGAGCGTTTTCTTCTTCCCTGCGTCTGGCTGAAGCTCTGCCATTCGCGCTCGAATCGCATTCCATGCAGTTGATTCCAGATGCGATGTTTCTTTTGCGATAAAGGCTGGCCGAAGCCCCGGAGGCATGCCAGAGTCAATGAACTGAGTCTCCGCAGAACGAATGTCAGCGACTGCTTGTACAAATCCGTTCGCTGACGCGTCCACGACGGCATTGAGTGGCCGCGTAGAACCGCGAATGCCCTGGAACACTCCGATGAGCAACAATAGCACCAGCGTCACCGGGATTCGCCAACGGTCGAGATAGTTGGCCAGCCCAGCCAGCAACATCAGCGTGAGCCAGAATACAACCACCAACATTGAAGGGGCGGAGGTCAGCCAAAACGAGTTGGCTTCGAATACGCGAGCGGTGCCGTAGTGCAGTCCGGCCAGCAGAGTGAGATAGATAATGAACTGAATATCCACTTTTTCCAGACCGACTCGCACGGCCAGCGCCTCGGCTTTTTCGGAGAGACCGTCGAGTATTCTCGTGTCGCTGCGACGTTCGGATTCGAATGGAAAATAGTTGGCCGTAGCTGGATCACTGCCGAATAGAAAACTCTTCAGATTGCCCAGCAGTGCGAGCACCGCTAAGCCAAGTCCGACTCCTACAACTTCGCTGAGCGTCGCATACGCGAAGTGCTTTAGTCCGCCGTAGGGGAACTCAGATCCAAAACCGCAGACAAGTATTAGCGGCGCAAGTAGAGCCAGGCTGATGACTAGAACGAAACGTTTTCGTTTCCATGGTTCACCACCACTGCCGGCGATTCGGCTCCAGATGGTTCCACCGAGCCTCTGATTTTGAAGCCTCAGGATAGCGAAGCAGAAAAAGTACGCGATTACGTTAACGACGGTTAAGAACGTCAGTTGAAAATAGGTGTTCAGTCTGAGCGCGTTCGCCACAATCGCCTCAGCGGCAGACCAGAAACCGATCAGCGGCCATGCTGACAGACCAAGGAACAATAGGATTCCGAAGCGTTTGCGAATTGCACGTTCGATCAAAGAACTTGCTCGTGGATCACGTGTTGACTCTGCGGCCAGCTGCTCATTGATGGACATAACCGTCTCTCTACTGAGGGCTTGAGTAGTCAGTCACTGATCATAGCCGATTTCGGCCCATTGACCGGTATCTGCTGCCCCTATCAATGCATACTTACCAAGGACTCCGATTGTGCCAGTTTCGGGGACACCCCTAATCGACGGCGTCTGGCAGTTGGCCAGTAGCCTACGTAACGTAGCCTACGTAACATAGAGATCTCTTAAACGTAGAGCTCTGCGAATTCTCTCCACTCCACTTTCATGTAACTCGATGACCGAACCAGATAATCCGAATCGACAACCGCAGGATCCTTCTGCAGCAGATGCGTTGATTCCGATCGTTTACGATGAGTTACGCCGTTTGGCGAAACAACGGCTGACACGTGAGGATGCAGCTATATCGCTGGACGCGACCGCACTGGTGCATGAAGCGTTCGTCAAGTTGGTTGACTCGGAAGACCGCCGGCGCTGGGATTCGCGTGGCCATTTCTTCGCTGCAGCAGCGGAGTCCATGCGGCGGATTCTCATTGATCGAGCCCGCAGGAAAGCCGCTGTAAAACATGGTGGTGGTCGGAATCGACTCACTCTATCAAGAGTCAATTTGGCGATGGATCAACCTCCGGAGGAGATTCTCGCTCTGAACGAATCTTTAGAGCGGCTGGAGGAACTGGACTCTCGGAAAGCAGAGCTGGTGAAGTTGCGTTTCTTCGCAGGACTTACGAACAAAGAGGCGGCCGAGATCCTCGGCATCTCAGAAGCCACCGCTTACAGCGATTGGGCATTTGCACGCAGCTGGCTGCGTGTGGAAACGCAATCAGAAGCGTAGCAGCGAACTAGATTCGTTAACTTTCTTGAATTTTGTGCAAATCTCGTTCGAGATTTGACGCGAAATTCTCGCATTGCTTAATTGGATGCTTTCGGGAATTCTACGCTTTAGGTTGTCCGCGTATTCCCACGTTTGCCCTAATGATTTGTTCGAAGCGAGAAAAGCGGTGACTGCTAGATTGCCCGAAGAGACCATTTTCCACGCTGCACGACAGATTGAATCCATGGATGAACGCGCGGCGCTGGTAAGGGAGCGATGCAATGGGGATACCCAACTCCAGCAGCGGGTTGAGGCGATGCTGGAGGTTCATTTCAATGAGCCAGATTATCTCGACTTGGATTCAGATCCGAATGCTGTGACCAGCGGTTTTGACCACGCGAGTCGGAGTGAATCAAGTACTAACGAACGCCCCGGGGATTCGATCGGCCCCTTCACCCTCCGCGAGCAACTGGGGGAAGGCGGCATGGGAATCGTATATGTCGCGGAACAATCGGTCCCAGTAGCCAGAAAAGTTGCCCTCAAAGTCATCAAGCCCGGAATGGACTCCAAGCAGGTCATCGCGCGCTTCGAAGCGGAACGGCAAGCGTTGGCGATGATGGATCATCCCAATATCGCGCGAGTTCTGGATGCAGGCACGACCGAATCGGGCCGTCCCTATTTTGCCATGGATCTAGTCCGCGGGCTTCCAATCACGAAGTACTGCGAGCGTCACAAGCTGGGCACCGAAGAAAGGCTGAAGCTTGTCATCGACGTCTGTCACGCTGTCCAGCATGCACACCAGAAAGGCATCATTCACCGTGACTTAAAACCCAACAATGTTCTGGTTACACGGATGGGCGATCGAGCAATTGTAAAGGTCATCGACTTTGGCCTCGCGAAAGCCATGGCCAGTCGACTGACAGAGAAAACGATTTACACAAACTTGAATCAGCTGGTTGGTACACCGTTGTATATGAGCCCCGAGCAGACCGAAATGTCTGCTTACGAGGTCGATACGCGCAGCGATGTCTATTCGTTGGGAGTCATTCTCTACGAACTACTGACCGGGGAAACACCTATCGATCGCACGCGTCTAAGCAGTATGGGTTATGACGACATCCGTCGTGTTGTGCGTGAGGAAGTTCCCAAGAAGCCAAGTGACCGCATTAGCACGATCACTGACCGCCGCGAAACCACCTTGAATGATGGGCAGCGTAACGAGCTCATCAAGATCAAGCAGCGGCTTCGCGGCGAGCTCGATTGGATCACGCTTAAGTCACTCGAAAAAGACGCTGAGCGTCGATATCAATCAGCGTCAGACTTTGCAGATGACCTGGAGCGTTACCTAACTGGGGAGGCGGTAGAAGCTTGTCCGCCGTCATTCTTCTATCGACTACGAAAAGCCGCACGCAAACATCGCACGCTCGCCGTCACGTCGGCGCTGTTGGCAACAACTTTGCTAATCGCGACAGGAATCAGTCTGCGGTTTGCACGACAGGCTTCATTGGCTTCCGGTCAAGCGGGCAGAGCGGCAATCAGAGCAGATCTGGCAGCGAACAAGGCCGAAGAGAACTTCGATTTTGCGATCGAGACTATCGATCAGCTCCTTGTACGCATCGCCGGTGAAAAAATGCGTGAGGATGCCGCGTCGATTGAGACCGCCGAGGAAATCGCGGAGGACGCGTCAGAGTTCTTCGCCCGCTTGATCGAACAAAACCCCTCCGATGCGAGGTTAGGATTTCTTCATGCAAAGGCAACGATTCTTCAGGGAGAGCTCGCGACTGATCGAAATCGTGGTGGAAGGCAGGAGATCTTTGACGGCATTTCTGAGCTCGAGAAGATAATCGACGATTCCGACAATCCCGAGGAAGTGGCTTCCGAGATTGCTCGCGCAAGCCTACTTCCCGCAAAACTCATGGAAATCCCGTATTTCGTCACAGACTTCGTCAACGGAGATGCTCAGTTTGACAGCGTTGATCTAGGACTCGAAATTGTCAACGAATATGAACTGGAGCATTCCAGCAATGAGCGGCATAGGCAAATCGCGGCTGATGTTCTACTTCGCGCGTCGTACGCGCGCCCACCCAAATCGGCAATCGAATTGTTGCGACGCGCCCGGGCATGTCTTATCGGTAGCGAATCGGAGTCACAGA
>DNPC01000351.1 GCA_003501565.1 Planctomycetaceae bacterium
TTTCCAAACGTTGAACTGCCGAATCGATTAATTGTGGAGTCACGGTTGGGCAGTCGGTTCCCAAAACAACGGCGATGCTGCTGTCTAGCCATGCTTGCTGAACAACGTGTCGCATTCGGCTGCCGAGATCACCTTCGATCTGCGGCGCGAAAGTAATCTCGACGGGCCCCCCTCTCGACGGAGCTTCATCGCCTTCGTCGATCTGTGTCGGGGCGTACAGGCGGAGCATCTCTTCATGAGTCCCTCCAGTAAAAGCAGTGACAATCCTTCCGCTGGTGCTGTCGTTATCACCGGTGGATGCAACGTACCGGCGGCACGTTGACAGAATCCGGGCGGTCATCGCCTGTTGTAAGTCAGCCGCCTGCTCGGCAGAAAACTCCGGGGAGATCAGTCGCGTTTTGCACTTCCCAGGTACAGGGTACTTTGCGAGTACGCAAAGCTGCACCTGATTAGGGTGAGTGCGCTCGTTGAGTCGATTCGCGAGCACGACCGGGGGTTGCCTTACAAGATTACTAAGCGCGTGTACCTTACGATTGTGCCCTACTAGCGGATCGAAGGTCACTCACGGGCTAATGTGTGCCACAGGTTCGGGAGGAGTAGGCTGATTGGATACCTGAAATCCGAGCCGCCGGCCACCCGCATCGATGGTTATGCGTTGTTGAAGCGGTGAAACGGTCATCGCAAACGAGCGGTGTTGAGGTTCAAAAGTATGTTGGCAGGCAATCCGACCATCGCTAGCTCGAACAAGTGCAGCGACCGTCTTTTCACCAAATCCGCGGTAGAGAGCAAACATATTGCTGGTTCGCGGCTGCATCTGCGGGAAAGTCATGTTGTACGCTTCAACCGGCTGAGGCCAGGCGAGCTGAAGCGAGTTCTTGTCGATGGCAAAAACGTATCCGTGAACCGGAATCATTCGGCCGATTACTCCGTCGACTTGATAAATTGCACTGGCTCTAACGCTGGATCCCTCTCCACGGTAGTTGCCCAATACCAGCAGCTTATCGCCAACTGCTTCTAGCGCAATCGTATCCAGTGCGCTGCCCTGCTGCGGAATCGTTTGAACGCTGTAGCCTTCGAAATTGCTTGTGCCGGAATCCTCACCACCTGCGGCAGTGGCCGTTGGCGATCTATCTTCGGGCTCTCCAAACCTCTTTAGGTCGATTGTGTGCAGACGACCGCTGGGTTCAACGGCAGCAATGTATCGGAAGTTCTCGTGCTGGCATCGCGATCCTGGTTCCAGGTTGAGCTTCATCTCGATCGATTCGTCAAAAGGACTCCAGATCCGCAAGCCGAATGGCCGCTCCATGATTTCGCTGGAGCTGTCCGTCGCTTGGATTTCATCGATATCTACGATCCATTCATCGCAGACGAACCATGTCGCTACGGGAATTGCTTCCTTGAGATTTCTGCGAATTACGGTCCCATCGCGAATGCTAAGAACCTCAATAGCCTGTTGGCTCGTGGCCGTTTCGATGACCGCTAGCTCGTCGCCTCGACACACCATCTGGAGCTCGCCACGGTATCCCGTTCGCGTCCAAAGGTTCTTCCCGGTCAAGACATCTTTCATGACCAATGTTGAGCCGGATTGAACTGGGACGCCGACGGATGTGAGTGGCCCAACGGCGATATTGAACGAGGCAACGCGCTGGGCATTGGCAAACCCTAGTCGTGTGTCAGCAACGACTTTGATTAGCTTCGCTTGTGTGGTAGCCGTGACGCCGGAGAGCGGCTGACGCCAAAGTAGTGCATCGGGGCGGTTTTGAAATGCACGGATCATGTCGAAGACGACAACTTCAGCTGTTGTCTCGATGAACAGCAGACCACCCCGCACCCAGGCTTGGTCAACGGAGTGCTGGTTGTCCTCTGGGACCGTGGTTGGGTATGAGATACGAGCGATACTTTCGCCCAGGCCGTTATAGATTGCTACAACGCGATCTTGCAGAGCGATGGAGACAGGCTCTCTGCCCCACCGCTCGCTTCTGAGCGGTAGTTTTCCAACGGCCCGATACGTCTGTCCATCACTGACGGACAGTTCCACCATACCGTCATTCCAGTCGATTTCACCGATTCGTGGTGCTGCACTCACCTGCTCGGGTAGATCGCGAGGCGAAAACTGGCCAAGGGCTCCGCCTCCGAACACCGACAACCTTTGCAGTTCGGGCACCGGTACTTCCGAGAGGAGCTTCAAAGCTGTGTCGCGGTTTTCGCGTGATCCCGAGGTAAGGACTGTCTGCAGCATTTGTTCAGCCGCCGTATACTCACGCAATTGATAGAGGTCGTCTGCCAATTCGAGAATGAACGGATGCGCTGGCGGCAAGAATCGAAGGTAGGCAAGCTGTCTACGGCGATACGCAACCGCCCGGTCGCGAATCTTGCTGCCGCGTTGCACGACCATCGCCGCCAATTCAACCTGTTGTTCCGGCGGGCAGCGGTCGTAGGCCGTCGCGAGTGTGCTTGCAATCCAAGTATCGGCATCGATCGATAGTTTCTCGTCTACCTGAATACTTTCGGCACCAAACTGTGTAGGTGAAAACGCTTCAGCCGACTGGTTTTCGACCAACTCCATCAGACGCTCAAAGGCGGATCGATAGGCCTGAGCCGAAATATCGCCGAGGGCTAACAATTGAACTAGCTTGTCCTTAAGCGTCCGGTCGTGAACGATTTCTTCGTATTTGATCGCCAATTCGCGGAATTGTGGAAAGTCCTCTTCCAATCCTTCGACGAGAGCTTCGGCCATCAGATACTGTGTTTCCGTATTGTCTGGATCTCGTTCAAGTGCCTGTTCGAGAAGTATGATGGCGTTGAGTGTGTTGTCGTCGGCTAGCGCTAGCAGACTTTTCAGGTTCAACGACTGTGGCGCGTCAGGATCAGTCCGGTCAATCGATCGATCGAGCGCCTCGCGCGTGTAGTAGGCTGCAACTTCCGTTTCGTTGACCGTCAACAAGTTACCTTTGTAAGTGAACAAGTTGCCAACTGTTTCGTTCACGTCGACGGTTTCGAGTGTTTCGCCACTGCGTGTGTCGATGCGCGCAATTGTATTTGTACCCAAAGGCAACAAAAACTCTTCGCCCATAAACAGCCCGCGGCCGGCGATCTTCAGACCTCCAGGGAACGGCGGGCCGGACCGAGAGCGGTCGGACCGGACACTGAAATACATCA
>DNPC01000248.1 GCA_003501565.1 Planctomycetaceae bacterium
AAATCAAGAAATCGAATTGTTCTTCATCGACCTCAAGTTTGTCACTCAGGATCACTTCGCGACCAACTTCGCCAGCCAATTCCATTTCAGCTGCCGCCAGGTCGAGATTCGCTGGCACAACAGCCAAATTTTCCGATACCCACACGCGTGCATCGCTTAGCGAGGCTTCGCCGCAAAGCACATCGTAGACGCTGACCTGGCCTCCGACGACACTCAGCCCCAAGTGCAAAGAGGCATGAGCTTGTGGATCCAAGTCGATCACGCACACGCGCAAACCTTGCTCGGCCAAAGAAGCCGCCAAGTTAACGGCCGTCGTCGTTTTTCCGACGCCACCTTTTTGATTGATCACAGCCAACGATCGCATCGTGGGCACTCCCTTGCACACCGAACGAAAGACCTCATGGGGTCGAATTTAGTTAGGAAGGGCAGATGCTTACAAGCAATTTCGCCCACCTCTATCTGTCCTTACACCGGTTTATAGTGCAATCGCAGAGAACGTTACCAGGGCAGATCGACCAATGCTAGCGAAAGGTCGCAACCTAGAGATCAAAACAGCAAAGAAAAAAGGAGTGCCGCGAGACTCGGGCAAACCGCGGCTATACTCCTTAACCCGGAGGTGGGCGAAACTCCCCAGGTGGGCGAAAACTCTCCGAGCTTGTGAGAGCTCAAGCGAGTATCGGCCGCGGAGCAACGATTATCAATCCGCGATTGAAACTGGAGAGCGCAACTGCGCACTATCGGCCGAACAGAGGCATGACGCTGCCCCCACCGGGAGGTAGTTGTCAGCTCTCACCCACGGGGCTCCCAAGGTGTATCGTGCTGAGAACTGGCAAAAGCAACATATCTCTGCTGGCAAACGCAGCTGGACGACTCGAGGGTCATCACTCGCTGGCTTCACAATGTGCGCAATCGGCAAAGTCCCATCGGTCCCTCGAACGTCGTGTTCCAAGCACTTGCGGTATCGTTGCTGGCGGCGCTATTTGCCGCCTGGATGCCCTGATGCGATTCGGTTTTCTACGGGAATAACAGATATTGCTTGAAGTTGGCTTGCATGGCTGAAAATGCGGTGACCACAATAGAGCTCCAAACCAAATTGGCTCAAAGCAACCAATCCATATTCAGCGGACTACCTATCGGCAGGCTACATAGTGGAAAGCAAGAACGTGCAAGACCTGGATGCCGACACCGATGTATCTGGTCTTTCTCCTACTGCGGGCGATCTGGACGCTGAAACTCTGGTCGGAGAGCCGGCCACCCAAACTGACAGCACCTTTCCAACAGTCTCTGGCTACGAAGTCCTCAAGGAACTTGGCCGGGGCGGCATGGGCGTAGTGTATCTGGCGCGAGATACCACCCTTGATCGCTATGCCGCTCTCAAGACCTTTCGGGCAACTGACCACGAACAATCGCGTCTCTTGACAGCTGAAGCCAAGCTAAGCGGTAAACTTAGCCACGCGGCGATCGTGCCTGTCTTCGAAGTGAACGCGAAGTGTTCGACGCCCTACTTTTCAATGGCCTACGTCGAAGGTGAGGACCTGTCGCGACGTATCTCGCGCAGTGTCTACTCCCCACGAGAGGCGGCGCAGTTAGGCGTTCAGATTGCCAGTGCTATTTCTCACGCCCACGAAGTCGGCGTACTGCATTTGGACCTCAAGCCGGCGAACATCCTGCTTGACGCGCGTGGCAATCCCCATGTAACTGACTTTGGATTGTTCGCTTTCATTTCCGACGAATCCACCTGCAATAGCGGAATCGTCGGAACACCTCAGTTCATGGCTCCTGAACAAGCCCTGGAAGATTTTGACAACATCGGTCCGCCGTCGGACGTCTATTCGATTGGTGCGGTTCTATACGCAGCGATTACGGGCCGCCCGCCATTGGTCGGCAGCAGCCACATGGAGCTGATTAGCAAAGTCGCCTCACAACGCCCGAGGCATTTGCAAACGCTTGTCCCAAAAACTCCGACAGCACTCGACGCCATCATCATGAAGTGTCTCGAGAAAGCTCCCGCCAAGCGTTACTCTTGCGCCGCGGAGTTGCAAGCAGACCTGGAAGCATTCTTAAACGGTAACGCCATCAAAGCAAAACCCACAGGTCTGATTTCCAACCTGCGTTACCAAATCGAACACCATGTATTGGCGGCCAGCATATCAGGTACGCTGGCGTTGTTGCTGATCCTGTTTACTGTGGTGAGCCTCATCGCGCAGGCGATCAAGAATCACTACGACGTAGCTCGACTGCAAGACGAAGTTACGGCTATCGAAAGGTTGTACAGCCAAGTTCATTCTTCCTACTTGGACGTGGTCAACAAGAACGAAGCCGCTCAAGAAGTCGACCGTATCCACATCGAACACTCGTCAGACGTGGCACGCATGCTTTCCGCTTCTATGCAACCACGCCGCGCTGCCGTTTACGCCGCAGACGCGATACTGAGCGCCAAAGTCCACGGACTCCAGTATGAGCCGGACATGGAGGATATCCTGCGCAGTTACCAAGACGACTGGGCAAGCGGTGACCTTGGAATCCTGGAGATGGCCGAAATTGTCGAACGCGAGTCGAACGCGGCCGGAAAACTCAAGCTTGGCCTGGGGTCCTCTAACGGCGATTCGCCTAGTTACGATCGATCAACGACGTCATCGAGCCAGCCAAAGCCCCGGGGCGAAGCGAAAGACTAAGCCAC
>DNPC01000357.1:0-2547 GCA_003501565.1 Planctomycetaceae bacterium
GCTACAACGCTCGTCTTAGGCAGGCTCAGCCTAAACAGCGAAGTAAACCAACCCGCCGAACACACCGCGGTTGTCTGGACGGCCAGCTCGAACCCAACCAAGATTCCATTCTTGACGCATGCTGGGCAGGTTGGACGACTCTCGCTATCACCTTCGGCCGAAGCTCCTGCGTCACTGTACCTCGGCCCAGTCAACCGTTGTCAGTATCGATTGTCAAACCGACCTGAGCTACTCGAAAAGTCATCATTCCCAAGGCATCTTACGGGCATAACATTCCGTTACCTCGGTACTTCGGCGTGGCGTGACACTTGGAATTCCCATTCGCTCGGGTTGCCACGTGCCGTCGAAGTCACATTGAGACAATCCCGCGGAGCTCCCATCACTCTGAACATTGCTATTACCAACAACCGTCTGAGAGGTGTTCGGTGAGACAGCAAACAACGCAAGAGCGCCGCAACGGCAGCACCCTGATTTTTGTGCTGATTGTACTGGCAATGATCAGCTATGGAGTCTATTGCTTTTCTGAACTTACACTTGCCGAGTCTAGGGCACTTAGATTCTCTCAAGATCGGATTCACGCCCTTGCCGCAGCGCATTCGGGTACGGACCATATTCTGGCTCAAATTACAAATAAGCGACTGGGGTCGACAAACAATCTGCAGTTTCATTACGAATGGGCGAACAAGGACGGTCATGATTACCGGTTTTCGATTCAGCCATCTGCCAGCGAACAGCTGCTCGGGCTGACCAACGAATGTTCTCGCCTCAACCTCAATTCTTTGGATCTATCCGCAGCATCGATGCTAACCAGTCGACGGAGGTTGCTGGCGTTGCCAGGCATCACACAAGTCGCCGCTGACTCGCTACTCGACTGGCTTGATAGTGACGAAACGCCTCGTAAGTACGGTGCCGAAATCGACTGGTATTTGGCGCAGAACCTCCCCCAAAGACCACGCAACGGCGCACTCGATTCGCTTGAGGAGCTGTCTTTGGTCCGAGGCTTTGGCCGGAGCTTGCATCGATTACTGCCTTACGTCACCGTCCTTTCCGCAGAGGCAAACTTTAATGATCGTGGCGGTCGGAAGGTTAATATCAACCAGAACACGTTGGCCCGACTGTATCGTTCGCTTGAACCAGTAGTCGGCGCTAACGGCGCGCGTTTCATTGTGGCGTTGCGCATGAACGGACCGATGCAGAGTGATAGCGCTGTGCGGTTCAATTCGATCGAGGCTACACAACAGCGGCGTGAGACAGCCCAGGCACGCGCTGTTGAACAAAGCACGGGAAGTCTTCAGATCATACGCACTCAACCTGAATTGGTGGGTGGACTGACAATCAACCGATCTCCCGTATACACAATACCTTCAATCGCGGCTTTGCTTGGAAGACAAACCCGCGCGATGATCAAAGGAAACCAGCAGATTATTGAAAGCCCATGGAAGGGACACCCAATGACGGTATCAGCGGAGCTGGCCCAACTGGAATCCTTGCTCACCGTAGATGAGCATGACCGTGCACCAGGCCGCATCAACCCTTCCCTTGCACCCAAGGAGGTATTGAGGACGGTACCGGGAATCACCGACCATCTTGCTAAGCGCATCGTTGATCAACAGAATCGTTTACAGAAACAGCCTGAATCGATCGGTTGGATGGTTCGCTTCGAACTAGTGGATCTCAAGCAGCTCCGGCAATTCTCACCATACTTGACCTCCGGAGGCGATGTGTACACCGGCGTTTCGGTTGGCCGCTACGGCGTGACTGACGCAGCAGTGCATTTTGAGCTGGACTGTACAACAGAGCTTCCTTCTGTCCTCCGCCGCGCTGAACTAGAGCCAGGAAACTACCAAGCAAATAGCAAAAAGCGATTGAACAAAGGCCGGAAATTCCTATCGGTCGCGGAGGCACCCGATCGATGAACGTGCGTTGGTTCGGCAAACAATGGTTCGGAAAACAACGCGGCGGCAAGTCGCGGATCCCTAGCAGATCGACTCAGGTGCTGGTGCTGCACTTGGATTCAGAATGTCCAGCGCTGACAGTGCTTGATCGAACTGGTAGCAGTTGGCAGGCAAGTCGACATATCGAACTCAAAGTCGACCACGACGAACCCTACCAAGCGGCGTTGGGCGAAAGCCTGCTGGAGGCGTTGGGTACGCAGCCAGTCGCGGCGACGGACATGATCGTTTCCGTCCCGCTATCTCGCCTGCTCCTGAAACACTTTACAGTGCCGTTTGTCGGAAATGATCAAATCGCTGGCACTGTTGCCTTGGAAGCCGAAGCCCGCGACTTAGCGCCAGATCGTTTTGTAGTCGACTATGATTTCAGGATTGACGAAAAACAGAGGTTGGTTCACGCATCAGTTTTTGCGCTTCGACAAGAAATACGGCAAGAGATTGAGTTGGCGGCGGAAGTGGCCAACTTGCGATTGCTAAGCATTGGCATAGGAGAGCTATCACTTGCCAAGCACATCACCAACAACAACCAATCCACTGTGCCTGAGACCGCCGCGCCTAACTCCACTGCGCCGAACTCCACTGCGTCTAACTCCAC
>DNPC01000357.1:2616-4650 GCA_003501565.1 Planctomycetaceae bacterium
TCCACTGCGTCTAACTCCACTGCAACTAGCCCAACCGCGGCTAGCTTAGTTGCCTTGGCTCACCCGCGATACATCCAAATGATGGCCGTGGAATCGCAACTTGTCACAAAGTCGCTGTGGTTTCCGCGTGAGGAGAATCCATCCGTACTTTCGCGCGCCCTAACGAACCACTCGCTCCGATTCCAAGCTGCGAGCGGCGACAATAGGCCAGTAAGTAAGGTCAATCTACTCGCCTTAGGCGACGGGGCCGACCAATTGGTCAGCGATCTGAATTCGCAAGCAGCAATTATGGCCGCATTGCCAGAGTTTGGTCGGCAACCCGCGCACCCGATACTCGCCAGCGCTCTCGCTGAAGAACTTGCTAATGAACCCGATTGCTTGCTGGAACCAATTAACTTTCTTAAACCCAAACGCACCGCTCAGGCCGTGCCAGTTTGGCGCAGTAATCTGAGAACTTGGGGCGTCCGAGCTGCGCTCGCTGGAGTTCTTTTATTCTTGGTTTCGCATGCTTTCGCCCGACATCTGGATTTTCGCATCCGCGATTTGCAGGCTCGGATCGAAGCAGCTGACGTACAATCTGCTACGCAACGCAACAAAGTTGAGCAAGCCCAGCAATTGGCACGCTGGCACGCAAGTCGCACAAACTGGTCAGAGACTTTGCCACACACGTTGCTGCAATTCCCCAACAACGAGCGGATTTACCTTTCCATGATTCGCTTGGAACAAGGCGATGCATCCCCCGCATCACTTCGATTCGAAGGGCTGGCACGAGAGATTGAAGATGCGATTGATCTGAATCGCAAATTGCTTCAGCATTCGGATGCTCTCGAGCTCCAGCCAGACCGGATTGACCACGAAGAAAATGATCCTCATTATCGAGCACGATTTACGATAACGGCTACGGTAAAAGCCGCTGGCGTCTCTGACCCAACCGACGCGGAGCGTGCGAAATGAGAGTCCTGACAAACCAGACTAAGACTGCGCGGTCACTGCTTACCAAAGCGAACTTGCGCTATGTGGGCGCGGCTATTTTGGGAGGCATCGTCTTATGGCAGGTCGCCAGTGTTGCATTCATCAGTCCGCTTGGTGACCGCCGGCAGACAATCGCGCAGCTAGAAGACGAACTTGCCGAAATCGCTCGCGTCGAGTCTGCGAGCGATCAGGCTGAGGATTACATCAACCGCGTCGCCAAACACTGCATTGCAGGTGATCCGACCGTTGCCGCCCATCGATATCGCAGCTGGCTGCTAGAACGCGCGGTGTCCAGAAACATACAAGTTACGCCCTCAACAGCGGAGCGTTTCAACGATGTTGGCTGGAAGTTTGACATCCAGATTAAGGGAGAAACGGACCAAGAGTGGATTGCGGGACTCGTCGATGACTTGAACTACCTACCACTGATCCATCGCATTGGGTTCTTGAGCATCGAACCAACAAAGTCAGATCAGTGCCAATTTTCGCTTGCTTTGGAAGTAATCGCACTCGATAGTGCATCGGAGATGCCAAATTGGCCTAAGTGTCGTTCTGCTACGGAGTCGTTCTTGGCAACGCTTCAAGACAAAGCACCTCTGAAACGCGGGTACAACGGGCCGCCACCCAAGCTAGTTGCGAAGAAACCGCGAAAGGCTCCTACTGCGGAAAATGTCGCAGACACTCCTCCGCGTGTTGACGCTCTTGCCAGCTGGAAACTCGTCGGACTAGTGACCGTTAACTCCACACCACAAGCTTGGATTGTTGACAGTCGCAGCGGCGCAGAGAAGCTCGTTGATCTATCGCAGCAATTCCAGCTTGGCGGCGTCCGCTACCGAGTCACCCGGGGCTCAAGCGACTCTGTCTACGTGATTTTGAAAGACCAGCGCCACCGTTGGTACCTTGGTGAATCGCTCCGCGACGCACTATCCTCCCCCCCGCGATAATCACTGCCGAGCACCGCTGTGTCGTGTTCACCGGCAAACTGGCTGGCTACCGATTCGTGTAAGGCTTGACTACACGCTTGCGCTGTTCGCCAACCGCCGGTAGAGACACTTCACTTTA
>DNPC01000109.1 GCA_003501565.1 Planctomycetaceae bacterium
GATTCTCGTTGGCAGTTCTTCTGGCCCTTATTGGTTGGGCCTTGCAGGCTGCTTCGCCAGCAGCAGCCTTGGTCCTGTGGGCTGTTTCGACGGCACAGCTCGCGGTTTACTACTTGTTGCCTCAATCCAGAATTTTGATCATTCGTGGATGGCAGTTCGTAACCTACCCCATCGCCTGGCTGGTTGGACATATATTGTTTGGCGGCGTTTTCTGTTTGATTCTGCTACCAATTTCCTTAGTCATGCGGCTGATTGGTTACGATCCGCTGCGACTTCGGCGCGGTGCTCGGACGACGAATTGGCAAGACAGGCAGAAAAGTCGCTCGGTGGAAAGCTATTTCCGGCAGTACTAAGTGGCTTGGTGTACCGGTGCGTTTGGCTGCGTGAAAGAGGCATGGTGGATCCGAATTGTTGCCAATCCGGCTACGGTTTGAATCTGCATTAGAAGCTGGGGCGGATGCGTCTGCTGCGGAAATGGTCACGGGTACACCTGCCGAGAAAGTGGCGGGAAGTGTATAGATTGATGAATCGGTGTGTAAATGACTGAAGAGAATGACCAGTCCACGGCCCAGTCGCAGCCAGCTATCGACAATGCGTCGAGCGATGCGGATTCGCGAGCCTCCTTCGCCGAGCAGGCGGAGAGCGATGATATCGGTTTCTTGGCCGAGTTTGTGATGTTTCTGAGGGAAAACAAGAAGTGGTGGCTAGTGCCGTTAGTCGGATCGTTGTTGTTGATTGGTCTCGTAGGCTTGCTGGCCGCCAGTGGTGCAGCTCCGTTCATCTACACTCTATTCTAAGTTAGCTACCTGCGCTGCCGAGCGGCAATGCCAGTGGCCGCTGCACCATTAGCCCGCATCCGGGAAAGAGAGAATTATGTCAAAACACACCCGTCGCCAGGCCTTGAAAGGTTTGGGTATTGCGACTGCCGCTGGAACGATTGCCGCCTCCGCCTCGAATGCGGCGCAAGCGGAAGCTGATAACCGCAGCGATTGGCACACACTGCCAGATCGTGTTTGGATCGGTCCCGAGTTTTGGGCCAATCCGATGGAAGATTGGGCAATTGAAAACAGCAGCCTCATTTGTCGCAGTAGCCAGCCGGGACGCAACATCCACTGGATATCCAAGCGATTGGACGTCCGCCAGGGTGACTTTACGACCCAAGTACAGGTGCAAGAGGTTGACGATAAGCAAGCCAATGGCAGCGTGGGTTTTCGATTGGGCGTACGCAGTGATATCGACGAGCATCGTAGCAACGCGTTCGCTCGCGGTGGCGTTGAAGCGGGGTACCGAGATGGTCGGCTGTTCATCGGCGGGAAACGCCAAGAGGTTGAGATTGACCTGAAGAAACGCACACTGTTGAAAGTCAACAGTGTCGGCGGTGGAAGTGATTCGAAGGAAGTGGAATTAACTCTCGTCGCCATGCAAGGTGGCACGGAAGTCGGCAAGGTTGTTAGCAAGCTGGGCGCGGGAAAGCTGGTCGGCAACATCGCCTTAGCCCACAATTTCTCCAAGGCAGGCCGCGGCAACAAGAAAGTAAACGCAGATCGCGCGCGCTTGTACCGTTTCGAAAGTTGGAGCTGCGACGGAGCTGGCGTCCAGCACCGGAGCAACCAGGCGTTTGGACCACTTTTGTGGGCAATGTATACGCTAAGTGATTCACGTAGTGCCGCGGGATTTGTGCTAAAGCTTGCGGCGCTAACGGGGCCGTTGGGAAATGGCGACAACAAAGAAGTTCAGCTGCAGTATCGTCGTGGTGGCGGTGCGTGGAGCGAGCCGTTGACGGCGTCGCTGGATACCGATGCCTGGGTCGCCAATTTCAAGATCGACAACTGGGATGCGTCCCAAGACGCACAGTATCGTTTGACTTATGTGCAGCGCAGAGTCGGCTTGGAAGACACCACGTCAACGTTTGAAGGTCATATCCAAGCCAATCCCACTGGACGACCACTGCGAATGGCGGCGTTGACTTGCCAAAATCACTACGGGTTTCCGTATGAACCGGTGGCGGAAAACGTTAAGCAGCTCGCGCCGGACCTTGTCTACTTTTCAGGCGACCAACTTTACGAAAGCCACGGCGGGTTTGGAATCATCCGTGAGCCAGCCGACCGCGCGATTCTAAACTACTTGCGAAAGTTCTATATGTTCGGATGGGCATTTCGCGATGTTATGCGAGATGCACCCACTGTGTGTATTCCCGACGATCACGATGTGTTTCAAGGGAACATCTGGGGCGAAGGTGGCGCTCCGATGAAGGATATTTCAGCCGGCGCTAGCTCGAAAGGTGGCTATCGTGAACCGGCACGCATGGTGAATGTCGTGCACAAAACGAATGCCAGCCATCATCCAGATCCGTTCGACCCAGCTCCGGTGCAGCAAGGCATCAGCGTTTATTATGGCGAACTGGTTTACGGTGATGTGGGGTTTGCAATTCTCTCAGACCGCCAATTCAAAAGTGGTCCAGAACGAGTCGAAACCGGTAGTGGACGGGCTGACCATGTTCGCGATCCCGCCTTTGACACGTCCAAGCTTGATCGCGATAGTTTGGTGTTGCTTGGTGATCGGCAGGAACAATTTTTACGTTCCTGGGCCGAAGACTGGCGGGGCCATACGCTCAAGTGCATCTTGAGCCAGACCGTATTCGCCGGCGTCGCGACGCACCATGGCAAGTACGATGGGTTCCTGAAAGCAGACCTCGATTCAGGCGGATGGCCGCAGACGGCACGCAATCGCGCGATTGAGATACTACGGCCTGCCAAAGCGCTGCACGTCAATGGCGATCAGCATCTCACATCACTCTGCCAATATGGAATCCAAACGCAACGAGATGCATTCTGGTCGTTCTGCACACCAGCGATTGCGGCTGGGTATCCACGTTGGTGGCGGCCTGATGAACTGAAGATGTCACATGAGAACCGGCCGTCACACGGACTGGCCAATACCGGCGAATTTCAAGATGGCTTTGGCAATTTGGTGTATGTTTACTCGGTTGGCAATCCAGAGATCGGTTCGAAAAAGAACCGCTATGAGCTTGCGCACCAAAAGGGGAGCGGCTTTGGGTTCGTGACCTTTGATACTTCCGCGAAAACGTACCTGGTCGAGTCTTTTAGGTTTTTGTGTGATCCTTCGGGCGATGCGAGCAAGTCCCAGTTCCCGGGCTGGCCAGTCACCATCGCCCAGCGCGAAAACGGAGGCGAAAACACACTTTCTTGAAGTCCGCCATGACTCGAAATATCCCGTCTTTCGATTCTCAGTTCTCCAAGGAATTCAACCCATGCGTAGTGCCCTACGCGGGATACTCTCGCTAGTAGTCGTTCTGATATCACACGCGAACGCGCCTGCTGCGAAGCCGAATATCGTCTTCATACTGGCGGATGATCTTGGCTATCGTGAGCTCGGTTGTTATGGCCAAGAGAAAATCAAAACGCCAAACATCGACCGTTTGGCCGCGGAGGGAATGCGGTTCACCCAGCACTACTGTGGGAACGCGGTATGTGCGCCCAGTCGCTGTGTGTTGCTGACCGGAAAGCATCCGGGGCACGCGTTTGTGCGTGATAACAAATCAACGCCTCCAGAAGGGCAATGGCCGATACCCGCTGAAGAGGTCACACTGCCCGAATTGTTGACCGGCGCTGGTTACGCCACCGGTGTTTTCGGAAAATGGGGGCTGGGTGGACCTGGGTCGAGCGGCCAACCTGACAACCAAGGTGTCGACCGGTTTTTCGGCTATCTCTGCCAAGCTCACGCACACAGCTACTACCCCAGCTATCTATGGTCGAACGACGCGCATGTGGAGCTCGCGAACAATCCCCCGGTAAATGGGCATGCTAAATTCCCCAAGGGCGCCGATCCGACTGACGAGGCCAATTACAAGCAGTTTCAAGGAACGGATTATGCTCCAGATCGAATCAATGCAGCGGCGATTGAATTCATCAGAGAGCATAAAGATGAACCGTTCTTTCTGTACTACCCCAGTGTGATTCCTCACGTTGCGCTACACGTGCCTGAAGAGGATCTCATGCCCTACCGAGAGTTGGGTTGGAATGATCCACCATTCACGAAGGCGAATGGTTACGGCTACACACCGCATTTCACACCTAGAGCCGCCTATGCCGCGATGATCTCGCGACTGGATACCTACGTTGGTCGTGTACTTGATGAACTCGAGCGGCAAGGTCTTTCCGAAAACACGATCGTGATCTTTAGTAGCGACAATGGAACGACACATCTAAAGCAAGAAGTCGATTACGATTTCTTTGCCAGTGTCGGTGAATTGCGCGGGCTGAAGGGCTCGCTTTATGAAGGCGGCGTTCGGGTGCCAACGATCGTGCGGTGGCCTGGCAAAACCCAAGCTGGTATCGAGACCGACTATGTCAGTGGATTTGAAGACTGGCTGCCAACACTTTTAACCGTTGCTCAAGCTGCTTCATCGATTCCTGAAAATACTGATGGCGTCAGTTTGTTACCAGTGTTGCAATGTGAGGCCTCGACGCCGCGCGAGTACTTGTACCGGGAATTCGCGGGCTATGGTGGCCAGCAATCGATCCGTGTCGGTGACTACAAAGCCGTGCGGCAGAATCTGCGCAAAGGCAAGCTGGAGATCGAACTATACGATTTGGCCACCGACCCAGGTGAAACAAAGAACATCGCTGCAGATTACCCCGAAGTTGTAGAGCGTTTGGCTGGCATGATGCTGGCATCTCGCGTGCCCAGCGAGGATTTTCCAATTAAAGCTCTTGATGAACTGCACAAGTAGCGACTGCTTGCATGCTCAAAGTTCGCCCTTCCCGTCGGAAGGTTCGATCGCAAGAAACCAGTGGTCGGTGAGAGACGCACCGGCCGGTGATCAATGCCGCTGTTTGAGTGCAGCCGACAAAACTTGGCGGCTTCTTCCCGCTTCCTGGTTTGACTCGCGGTAATCTTGTAACGGTCGCTCGCGAGTCCGACACTCAAATTGTGAGCGGCGGTTCACTCGGTCAGCAGCTTTCGAGGCTTTGTGCGCAGCTGAAACGCTCGAACCACTCCATGATTCGCTCCACCACAAACTTCCGCTGGTAAACCAAGGGGAAGGTGTGCTCAAAGTTCTGAAGGTATTCCACTTGCAGGTTTTCTGCGTTGGGTTCAATTCCGAACATCTCTTCAAACTGGCATTTCGAACTGAATTCCTCGCAGCCTTGTGTGTATAGGTAGAGCAATTGCTGGCCTTGATCGAGCATCTGCGTGATCTCTTCAGCGACAACCTCCGCTGGCTTGTCGAGCTCAAAGAATTCCGCGGCAGAAGGTGCAGAATCATCAAACTTGCCAATCTCGGCCGCCCGTATCCGGCGTAGCGCGGCGTTTCGCCAAAAACGCGGAGACGTCAGGCGGTGTACCGCTACGCGGCGTCTATGCCCGGCGGTCGGGAAGACTAGCCCATCCATGAATACGTTTCCAACCACACGTGGATCTTCAAGCGCAATGTTATGCGCGTTGTAGGCTCCGCTACACAAACCAAGGAGAACGAATCGGTTTGTGCCGAGCGAAGCTGTGAGCGCCGCAAAGGCGTCTTGTACATCCAGTTGCGCTCGATCTTCACCACTTTCAAGGTTTGTTCGGGTCGCACTATCACCCAGGCCAGACAAATCGAGCCGTAGCGAGCT
>DNPC01000451.1 GCA_003501565.1 Planctomycetaceae bacterium
CTTGACAGTGTCGGTGCTAGCGGTGAAGTAGGCTACTTCGTACTTCTTGAGCAAGTCACCATATTCCTTCATCGACTTGCATTCCTTCGTGCAGCCGCCGGTAAAGGCTCTTGGGAACCACGCAATAATCACCGCCTTCTTGCCGACAAAATCGGCCGCTTTGTAGGTCTTCCCATCCGAGCCTTTCATCTCAAACTTGGGACTCGGATCGCCCACCTTGAGCTGCTTGGCACTCTTGTCTTTTTCATCTGCACTTAATGATCTAGAGAATCCCGCGATCAGAGTGGTGGCACAGCAGACGGCGAAAACCAGCTTGTTCCAAGACAAAAACACATGCATGAAAGTACCTTTTGTAGAAACCATTACGCGTAAAGAACACAGCACTGGCCCGGAGGCGTTAGCCAAAGTGTTCACTGCCTGCACCTCAGGGACCTGCGCTGCACTAAAGTTATCGTTGAAAATAGTGCAATGAGTCGCTGTTCAGTGAAGGTTCGATGATATTTTACTGCAAGAAACGCAGCAGACATCGAAGTTGTTGCCGAGCGAAGGTTGAGCGCCGCGGCTTAGCGAGCAGACTCTACTTGGCCGCACCAAATTGAGTGTCAGCTACTTGAGCTATAGTCGTCGGGGGTCCATTCTGGCGATTCGTCTATGTTGGCCCAAGTCTGCTAAAAGCTAAATTGGATTTGGGTTCTTAAAAGCCAACCCTGATTGCCAGGAGATATGTCGAGTGCTGAAGAGTTGATGGGGCCGTCCGTCAAATAGGTCGCGTCGGTGACCAGCTTGGCCTGGTTTCTGCGGAAATACCATCCGATTGCCGCGCTGATCTCCTCGGCACTCTGCGCAAACGCTCCCAAGCTGCCCGAATCTCCCTGAACGCGTGACCAGCGAACAGCAAGCTGGACTTTTCCAGGAACGACGAACTTCCCAACTTGAAGCCAGAAGCCGTGGTCGAACAATTCGGATACAGCGGCGCCTTGGAAGTCATCCACGCTTCGAAAGTAGTACTCAAAACTGCCTGACCAGCCGGCAATTTTGGCGGATGCATCTACTGCAAACAGTGAGACGTGATAGCCTTCAACCGTATCGGAAAGAATGCTTGCCAACGTTACACCGTCATCCACGACGCGTAAGCGACTGAACTCCGTTGAACCGAAACGCTCAATCGTTGAGGTTGCAAAGCCTGCACCGACCCGAACCGCAAGGTGGTTTGAATTATCAAAATCCTGCAACGGGGAAGTACTCCACTGACCAATTGGGTACGCGAAGACTCTGCCGGAGTACGCAAAGTTATCGTCGAGGGTACCACTACTTCCGGTTTCAGCTCCCCCAGTCACCAGACCATTGAAGATTGCAACTTCCCAGTGAACTGGCACAGCAACTTGGTTCAGCTGCCCGTAAAGCCCCCAAGCAAAGCTACGATTAACGTCAAAAAAGATGCTGGAAACCGATCGATCCGCGAACTCAAAGTCACGCCCGGACAGCCAGCGAGACATCGTAAAGGGCACTTTGTACTTGCCAGTTCGAAATGCGAGAGCTCCCGGCTGCATCCCGAATTGTCGGTGCCCAATGTCGTAGTTGAGATAGTAGTCAAGAAGCCGCACGCCGTCCCCGCTGGTACTGCGACCATCCAATTGAATGAAGTAGGTGAAGTCGGGGTTGAATGCTTTGCCGGAAAATACCAGACGGCCACGAACCAATTGAAACTGGTTAAGTTCATTGCTGGGCGGTTCAAAGGCCGTAATCGTATGTCGAAGCTGCCCCCAGCCGTTGAATCTCAATTCGAACGGGAATCCGCCTGTTTGAAGGTTGTTCTCCTGTTGGCTAGCAATGACAAAACCGCGGTCGTAGCCCACTTTCGCATCGCTGAACCAAGATGCATCCGTAGGAACTCTGGGCGAGCCAAATACCGCGTCAGAAACCAGCAGGTCTGTGACGGGCTGCTCGACCTCGCCGGTCTCCGCCCCCATGCCTTGGAGCTCAGGTGCGGCAGATACAACGTCTTGTGCGCCAGCCACAGGGATCATGCAGATCGAAGCTAGCATTACGCCAGCCATGGTGACTTGCAGGATGTCTGCTTTCACCGAACTTTGGCGCTTGCGCAGCGCGAGCTGATTAGAAATGCGCCGCATACTCGTGTCGCCCCAATCTGTTGGAGCTGTTACCGAACACAGAATGAGATTCGCTAATCCCGGTTCAAATGCGTTTAACAAAAACGCCTAGTAAAGCCAAGATCGATTTGCCGACCTACATGGCATGCATTGATTCGTTCCTTAGGGTCACCGACTGTTTGGAATGAGCCGGAACGCCAATTTCTTGGCTGGACGAGTCCTTGGTATAATTTCGTGCGTAAACGTTACCAGCGACACAACGCCCAGTCGCTGTTTGTGTAGGAAACGCGTGAATCAAAGACCGGCATGATGAAACCTAACACACTAGCCACAGCCGTGACACTGTTTTTCGTCGTCGCAGCGACGGGCTGCACACCTCCCCAACCTGATACGAAGGCCCAAAAGAAAGAACTCGATGCTTGGTTGTCAGACACATCAGGCAAGGCGTTTATCGACACCGTCAAACAAGAGTTCCCGTCAGCAAGCTCTTGCACGATCAACACCGTACGCCGAGATGGGAAAGTGCTCCTCTACCTTCGTATCATTCAGGAAGAGACCTTGGCGAAAGAGGCGGTTCAAAACGTTATCAATCTGCTAGACACATCGGAAGTACCTCATGCGGAGGGAATCTTACTCGACGACGCAAATCGTGTAACCTTGCAGCTCGCCTCCGAATTCGTCGCGTCGCAATAGTCGCGTCGCAATAAACGAGTGCTAGCAGAAACCATTGCACGCAAGTTGGCCACGTCAGCAACTAAGCAGACACGCATCACAACATGCATTGAGTTTCGAGACTTGAACAAGAGCGACAGCGACAAGCGTTTTGTCATGCTCGCTGGCGGAGATCCGCCGCAGGTTAGCGATTTGGGTAAACCGATTTCAAGACTGAGTTCGAAGCGGACTCACAAATCATTGTTGCCTGGAAAGTGAAGATTACCGCTAGCGTGCAAGTCACTAACGAGCTTCTAGCGTCGGTTTTTGACTTTGCGCGCTCTGCTTGTCCTCCTGCCCGATCTCTGTTGCGAGAGGGCAGGGCCCATTTTTCCGCTTCAGAATTGGCGGTTCCTGTGCCAGAATCGCCGCGTTCTTGCAGCCGTTTGTAGGATGGTTTTCTACATTCGCTATTGGGCATGCGTGCTACACGGTTCCGCGGTCTGGAAGCTATTCGAGTGCCGCAGGGTGGCGCGTCGCGAGTACATGGAAATGCTGCATCTTGAGTTCTAACGACCTGAGCGGAGGGGTTGGGGGATTGTGACTGGCTAACGTCCTACAGTAGGAAATAAGCTTTCCCAAGGGACCAAGAATGACTAGGTCGGAAACGTATCGCGATGCCGTGGATCACTTGAGTGGATCCCTGGACTTGGCTTTGTCCGGGTACGACGGCATGCTGCGTTTGGACAACCAGGTGCGAACTGAGCACCTCTGCAGCGATATCGACGACTTAGAGTACTGGTCGGCTTTTCGCGTGGAAACTGCCATGGCCGATCTCTGGCTCGACTCAACCGCTTCTCTACTGGCGGTTATCGAAATAGAAGCCCTGTTTGAGGGCGATGCTCGGGTCAGCCAACTACGCGAATGTCGGAGGCAACTTATCCGCTCACTCGAACAATTGCCCGATTATCGAGTTGCGTCGAAAGGGCGACGACCGGAGGTATAGCGGTCACCGCAGTTTATTGACCACACCTGGAATTTCGGCTGCGGAATCATCTTGGCCGCAAGTGCGCAGGCAGGATAGCTCATGCGCTCTCGCCCCAGGCGGTTCGGATCGCGGATACCTTTCGTCGAATCGTCTCCTCAACCTTCCCAAGTCGGTCTGCAATCTCCTTATTACTGTAGCCTTCAAATTTCCAAATGGCGATTTGACGCAACTCACTGCTAAGCGACTCAAGGCGTTCTTGGCAGCAAAGACTAAAATCCTCAGCGAACTCAGGAGACGGATCCCGAACCTCACGAATTAGGTCCGCGTTTTCAACGAGAAAAACCGAATGGCCGCGGACCGTACCTGCACCTCGCTTCTCACGATTCTCCCAGCGATAGTGATCACGGATCTTGTTCTCGGTGATTTCGCTCTCTGTGATTTCAAGGAGCACCCGAAAAAGACTGTCGCGATCCTCTATATTGGAAAGACGCCCAGATTCGAGAGCTTGGAGAAAGGCTGCCATTGCCATGGCGGCTAAGTCCTCTTCATCGGAAACGCGTCGATATTCTGGTGTAGCTTACATCTTGCTACACGAACGAGTTGTTCATAGTAGCGGTGCCATAGTTTTTCGCTCGCAACCTTCCCGCCTGCTCGGGCATCTTCCAGCCCGAGCGTTGATAACAACAGCTTGCTTTACAACCGCCGGGTGACATCTGCGATGATGCATCGTCAATGGGAATATCTTGAGAATTCAATTCCTGTTACTTTGGAAGACGTTAGACCGCGGCGCGCAATCACAAAACTCTGCAGCGACATCCTGGCGATGCTGGGTGTAGGCCTGTGAGTTTTCTTGCAAACTCAAGTTGCCAGAATGCAAACCTGGCAGAATATGGTGGAGCATCCGAGAGGTCTCGATTTTGCCGGGTTCGGTTCAAAGGGAATTCAAACGATTGATGACAGAAAAAACTGATACCAAGTTCAGAAAGCCGGGATTCACCGCTGCGATTGTTGTGGGTTTGCTCATGGGCCTGTTTTGTGGGCTCTTCTTTGGCGAATATACGCGGTGGATCAAATGGATGGGCGACGCCTTTGTTGGCCTGCTGCAGATGGCGATTTTGCCCTACGTCGCCGTATCTTTGATCGTGAACGTTGGGCGACTGACATCCACCAGTGGAGCCAGGTTGCTACGCGTCTCGGTACTTGTGCTGGCAATTCTCTGGGCCGTCGGTCTAGCTACGCTTTTGATCATGATGCAAGCGTTCCCGGCATGGGATACTGGCTCCTTCTTCAGCAGTTTGTTCACGGAAGAACCTCCAGCCCACAATTGGCTCGACCTTTTCATACCCTCCAATCCGTTTCGATCGCTGGCCGACAACTCCATTCCCGCCGTCGTCGTGTTTTCTATCGGAATCGGGATTGCGCTCACGATGATCCCTAACAAAGAGGTGTTCTTGGATCCTCTGGATGTATTGGTCGCGGCATTATCAAAATTGAACAAGCTGGTGGTCAAACTAACGCCGATCGGGATGTTTGCGATCGTCGCGTATGCGACAGGGACAACTGACGTTGTCCAGTTCGCGCTGATTCAGGGCTATTTGTTGACCTATTGTGTTACAGCAATCGTGTTAACGTTCATTGTGTTACCAGCGATGGTTTCAGCGCTCACGCCGTTGAAGTTTTGGGATGTTTTGCGAGTTTCCTATGACCCGCTGATCGCCGCTTTTGTGATTGGTAATTCTTTCGTCGTGTTACCGATGGTGATTGAATCAATCAAGCAGCTGGAGGAAAAGCAGATGGAGCTTGACGATCCCGATGATCACGCTCCGGAATACCTCGTTCCACTAGCATATCCGTTTCCCGATGTAGGGCGAATTGTCGGGCTGATTTTTATCCCATTCGCCGCGTGGTTCTATGGCAATACGATTGATCTGGACCGGTATCCCGCCTTAATGGGAGTCGGACTGTTGGGATCGTTTGGCAAACCGGTGATTACCATCCCGCTACTACTAAATCTGGCGGAGATCCCGGGCGATATTTTCAACTTGTTTCTTGCCTCAGGCGTGATCGCGGCAAGGTTTGGCGACTTGATGAAAACGATGCACCTGTTTGCATTTACGTTGCTGGTCAGTTTTGCACTGCGCGGGATGATGCGACTGAACTGGCCTAAACTGATTGTTCAGTTTGCTGGTTCGACGATATTGCTGTTGGCGGCTGCCTTTTTGATACGTGGCTACTTGGATGCCAATTTCAAGGACTATTACTCAAAAGAGAAACTGGTCACCGAACGGGAAATGGAATTTCCAAGCACCCGACCATTGTCGAACATCAATCCAAGTGTATTGACGGAATCAAATCCCAATCCGGATCCGATTCAAGAAGGTGAATCAAGGATTGATCGCATCAAGAGACGCGGCGTGATTCGCATTGGGTTTGATAGCGACAAAATGCCCTTTTCCTACTTCAGCGCGAGTAACCAGCTGATCGGATTCGATATCGAAATGGCGTATTATCTCGCAGACGATCTCAAGGTGAACATCGAGTTCGTGCCGATGGATCGAAACGACTTGGAATCAGAACTGCGGAATGATCACTTCGATTTAGCGATGTCGGCCATTGAGGGAACGGTGGGCCATGCCGTCGAACTTCCCTCGATCGTTTCTTATATGGATGTAACCTTGGCGGTGGTTGTCCCTGACTATATGAAGCATAACTTTCGTACACCTGAGACGATTCTGGGTACGCCGGATCTGAAGCTTGCCATTGTGAAGAATAGTTTTTTCGCTGATCGCGCTCCGAAAGTCATTCCCGACAATGTAGAACTAGTCGAAATCGAATCTGCCAGTGAATACTTTGAGGGCATACACACACAAGTCAATGGGCTCGTGATCAGTGCCGAATCTGGATCCGCGTGGACACTTCGACGGCCGAGATTCACGGTCGCCAATCCATTGAAAAGTCGAATTAAAGTGCCGTTGTATTACCTGACCAGCGCAGATACGCAGTTTCAGGTTTTTCTAAACAATTGGCTTTTGCTAAAGCGAGCTGAAGGGACGTACCAGCAGTTGTACGATCACTGGATCCTGGGAGAGGACAATCAAGAGAAATCGCCCCGCTGGTGCGTCATTCGTGATGTCTTAGGCTGGGTTGACTGAAGTTTAAGAGCGTTGCAAAAGACACCTAGATGCATCTCCACTTAAGATCAACAACCACTCTCGCAGAAAACTACCAACCGCTCCAGCAGAGGCTGTAGCAAGGTTCCGCTATGCTACTTTCAGAAATCCCAGGTGCAATTCTGCGTGCCGGCAATGAAGCACTTCCCATTGGTTGTGCGAGAGCTTTCCAAATAGATTGTGCCGCGCCGACATCTTCGAAGATTTCACTCGTGTTATCGCCCCCCTCAGAATACGCAATCCGGCCTCTGTTGAAATTGAAGCTGAGGGCAAGAATTCATCCGCAGCTACATCACTTACCCTTTCGATAGAGACTCCTGATGGGAGGCCAAACCGAAGAAACACCGGCCGAAGCAGAAACGCGATCAATCGAATGTTCCAGGAGACGAGCGCTCTAGATTCATCAAGTGAAGAATGAAGAGACTTGCCCAGATGCTCAAATATTTGGCCAGCATTCCAATTCCCAAGTTGTTCGATTTCTGATGAATCTGCAATCCGTTCTGCCTCAGCGAGAATGTCATCGAGCACCTCAAAATTGAGCTTTCTTCGGTCATTATGGCGTTTCATTGTCTTCACTTTGTATTTGTATGCTTAGTTGAAATTTGCGAGAATGGCCGAGCTCACCACCCGCGAATTGCGCGTGCGAAGTCGACTGCAGTAAATTCAGCTAGGCACGCTTGCAGTTCAACTGCTGCAGCGACAAAAACCCAACAGACCAGCAGAGTGAGTGTGAGTGCCCAAGTCATGCCGGACATCGTTTGGGCTATCGACACAGGTTTGAGTTGTCGGGCTGAGAATTCAGTACGATCTTGACGGTTTTCCATTTTCGTTCTCCTGCGGATGCTGTGAAATAGTGTTAGTTCACAAATACCTGCGGAATCAAAGCTAAAGAGCCTTGGTGCTTTTTGTTACTTTTTTGGGGAGAATTTCGTCATGGAAAATCAGCCCTCCAATGAATCCAACGTCGGAGCGATTACGCAGGCATTGCACGCCGCAGGGGAAGGCGACTTAGATGCGCGCGAGAGAGTTGCAGAATTGGTCTATGAAGACCTCAAGAGAACAGCCACATACCTAATGCGGAATGATCGGCTTGGCACATTGCAACCATCGGCATTGGTCAATGAGGCTTTTTTGCAGTTGCTTGATTCTGATCACATTAACAACGCGCCTTGCCGTGCATACTTCTTTGCAGCAGCTGCGAAGGCAATGAGCAGGATACTCGTCGACGCATCTCGTAAACGGAATGCCGCCAAACGAGGTGGCAACCAGGAACGCGTTCCATTGGAACACGCGTTGGCAAGCTATCAAGCGAGGAGCATTGATCTCATCGCACTCGACGATGCACTAGAGGAACTTGAAGAACTCAGTCAGCGACAGTCACAGGTGGTCAGATTAAGGTTTTTCTTGGATTTTTCCGTCAAAGAAGTCGCTGGTCTTTTGGATGTTTCGGTATCCACTGTTGAACAAGACTGGCGATTTGCAAGGGCATTCCTTCGGGACCGCGTGGGCGTGTTTGAAAACCGCGTCCACTAGACTTTTCCATGACGACGAAGCACCAGGTCCAAGGCAACAAGTGTGGTGGTACCTATCACACACAGGATGATTGGGGCCCATTGAGGAAACGCGTGAGTTAGCAGAGCTAGCGGGAAGAAAAACGCGGCTACGAGAAGCAGTCTTCCCGCGAAAACGCTACCGTGCGCGATAAGCGCTACACCCAGCAGCAACGTGTAAGCCGGATAAATCGCCAAGAATTTGTCAGCTGGCTCAGAAGTGCTAAGAGGTCCGTGCATAAGGAAAAGAAACAGTAGTACCGCGTTCATCCCCAGCTGAACCAGTCCACTCTGTCGCTCCATTGGTGTCAACTGCCAATAGCGCGACCAATGATACACATAGTTAACTACGTTGCTCGCCAAGAACCAAAGCCCCAATGCAAACCACAACCAAGGGCTTGGTTGATCGGTCTTTGTAATGAGGAAAACTGAGACATGAAAGGCGAAGCTTAGTCCGGCAAGCCAGCCAGTTGCAGGTGCACTAGGCAAGTCACCAGAAATTTGCGTCTTGTTGAAAACTCGCGCTAGAGAACGCAATCGGGAGTCGGGGATTGCAGACAGGGGCTCATCTGCGAGATATCGCTGAATATCCTCACGCAGTTCGTAGGTCGTTGCGTATCGATCCCTCGGTTCAGACTGAAGACACCTTATACAGATTGCTTGAAGACTTCGACTCAATCCAGCGCGAATATCGCCGGGCGGGATTGGCTCGCGTTCAACCATTGTTCGCAATAGCGTGATGGGATTCGCTTCCTCAAAAGGTGCACGTCCCGTCAGGCAAAAGTAGAGTGTCGCGCCCAGTCCATAGATGTCACTCGAGACGCCGGCTGTTTTCGCGTCAGAAATTTGCTCCGGCGCCATGAAGCCAATCGTGCCGAGGATCTGTCCGGTCTGGGTCTGACCATCAGTAGCATCTAGGGGCTTAGCTAAACCGAAGTCCATGAGCATCGGAAAATCGTCGTGGGACAACATGACATTGCCAGGCTTTATGTCCCGGTGCACGATACCACATTCATGGGCAAATCCAACTGCTTCACAAAGTCGGCTGAGAATGTGTGCAGCCCTATCTTCCGCAAACGTCTCCTTCCGAACTAAAGTGTGGAGATTACTCCCGTCAACGAACTGCATCGCAATATAGTCGACTTCGCAATCTTCTCCGGTTGCATAGACAGCGACGATGTTTGGATGCCGAAGCCTTGCTGCAGCCTGGGCTTCCTGATGGAATCTTTGCACCTGGTCTTGGGACGAAAACTGATGCGACCGAATTACTTTGACCGCTACCACCCTGTCAGTCTTCGGATCGTAGGCTTTGTATACAACTCCCATCCCTCCCGAACCGAGGATTCCACGGACCTGGAAGTCACCGATCGTTGCTGGCAAGTAGTCAGAGTCGCCGATATGTGCACCAAGCGTCAGAGTGCCCTCGCACGACGCGATGTTGCTCAAAAACCCTTCCTTGGATGCTAGTCCGTCAGCTAGCAACATACGTCGTACGCAATTCTGAATTTCAGCATCTTCGTTTTCGAGTTCCGCCATCTTTTCGGCAAGTTCATCGCCAGCAAGAGCTTTTAGTACCTCGAACCATTTGCACGCCTCATGATATTTTTCTGAATCCATGTCTGCCCCATTTCAAGCGGCTCGATTAACTAAGGTCGTCATTACGCACTTCACCAATCCGAAATGTGAAGTACTGATACCAAGGGTACTTCGGCATCATATGATGAAAATGATGAAAGCCCGTAATGCCAGGCAGCCAACGCATTACCCATGAGGATACGGCCCCGTGTGGCAAATAGACCGTTAACAATGCGAATGCAGCAATACCAAGCTGCATCGGTAGCAGCCATACGAAGAACGTAAATGTCGGAAAACATACCAACGCCGCGATAACTAGGAGGATGTAGCAAGCTGCCT
>DNPC01000421.1 GCA_003501565.1 Planctomycetaceae bacterium
GATGAAGAATGGAAGCAGCAGGATCCCCAGAACCCGAAGAGTATCTGGTACCATACGGACGCGCTACACGTCGGCTTTCGCGTCGTTCGCCCGTTGATCGAGCCTTCCGAAGAGGAGAGATCTGAGAAATGGGAAAAAAGTCTGCCTGTTCAGAAGGAACGCGTCGGCCCCAAGGCGAGTATTAACAACTAACAACTGGCACCGATCAGCTGAACGCCGTCGTGCGACACGGCTGCGTGCCTACCAACAGAACATCATCATCTCCCGGAGCTTCAACCATGTCAGATCTTCACGCTTCACGTCGCGGCTTCGTCAAGGGAGCCGGCGCGATCGCAGCAGGCGCTTCGATTGTTGCTGGCAGCATGCAACGAGCTCATGGCGGTGCCGACGAAACCATTCAAGTCGCTCTGATCGGTTGTGGTGGCCGCGGCGGCGGAGCTGCCCGCAATGCCCTTTCGGTTGAAGGCGGAAATACAAAAGTCGTTGCCTTGGTGGACGTGTTCGAATCCAAGCTGCAGTCGACTGCTCAAAACCTTGCGGCACAATTCCCAGACCAAGTCGACGTGCCACCTGAGCGGCAGTTTCTTGGCTTTGATGGTTACAAACAAGCCATGGATCACCTCAAGCCGGGCGATGTTGTCATCCTTACGACGCCGCTTGCTTTCCGTGAAGTGATGTTCAAGTATGCGATCCAGCGAGGACTGAATGTCTTCATGGAAAAGCCGGTAACCGCCGATGCACCGACCAGTGTCCGCATGCTGGCTCTAGCCGAAGAAGCTAAGCAAAAAAATCTGAAAGTCGGTGTCGGATTGATGTGCCGACACTGTGATGCTCGGGGTGAACTGTTCAACCGTATCCAGGACGGCGAGATCGGTGAGATCCTTGCACTGCGTGCCTATCGGATGGCAGGGCCAACGGGATCGGCCGCGGTGCCACCCAATCCCGGCGGAATGTCACCCCTGATGTACCAGATCGCTAATTTCCACGGTTTCCTGTGGTTATCAGGCGGCGCCTACAGCGACTTCTTGATCCACAATATCGACGAGTGTTGCTGGATGAAAGACGCTTGGCCCGTCGAGGCGAAAGGCTCCGGCGGTCGACACTATCGCGGCGACAAGGTCGACCAGAATTTCGATATCTACTCGGTCGAATACACCTTTGAAGACGGCACAAAACTCTTTCTAGACGGCCGCACGCAACCAGGCTGCCATCAAGAGTTCGCCAGCTACGCCCACGGGACAAAAGCTGCTGCGACGATTTCAGCCCGCGCACATACACCAGCGCGCTGCAAAATCTACGACGGCCAAAACTACACGAAGAAAGAGATTGCGTGGCAGTATGGTCCTAAAGAGAAAAACCCGTACCAACTCGAATGGGATCACCTAATCGAAGCGATCAAGGAAGACAAACCCTACAACGAAGTAGAACGCGGCGTTATGGCCAGCGCCGTGACCAGCATGGGACGGATGGCCGCGCATACTGGGCAAACGATTACCCTCGAAGAATTTATGGAAGTTGACCACGAGTTCTCGCCGAATACGGAACTGCTGACCTTTGATAGCGACGCGCCTATCATGCCAGATGAAAACGGCAAATATCCGATTCCAAACCCAGGTCTGACAACCGAGCGTGAGTACTCATAAATCCGTGCGGCTGAGTCTGACGCAGACTCGAAAGTCAACGCAACGTGGCATCAAGAGACACGCCTAATTGATGCCACATGCCCTGGCTAGAGGCTATCCGACGGGGGGCGGATTGCGTCTGCAGGCGGAGTCAAGATCGCTCCGCCTTTTCTTATGGTTCCACGGTTTCTTATGGTTCCGTGATCTAAGAACATCAAAGAGCTTCAGGCTCAATGCACGTAGACACCGTTAGGCTACGCTCACCGGAGCATGGAATGCACGTCCTTATGTTCTGCGAAGGTGGCTGAGAGTTTTCTCTTCATCCGAATACCTTTTCATTCAACACTTGGAACAGCACGATGCAACGATCCCTCGAGACCATCTTCAGCGAATTGCGTGACTATTGCTATGAAACTTCGTTGTTAGAGGCGGCAGCGGCGTGTCTTGAATGGGATGAGCGTACCGGCCTACCGCTCGCAGCGGGTGCTTATCGGGCCGAGCAAATGACGTTGCTTGCAGGCATGGTACATGAACGTAAGACCGCCAAGGAATTCGAACAACTGCTTCAAGACGCTGGCGAACTTTCCGCCGCTACGGACAACTCCCCAACCTCCGCAGCAGTTCGACGTTTGTTGAAAGAACACGACCGCAATCAGAAACTGCCCATCGAATTGGTCAAAGCCACCTCGAAGGCTACCGTTCTTGGACAGCAGGCCTGGGAAAAGGCGCGGCAGGCCGATGACTGGAAGCTGTTCGAACCCCATCTGAAAGAAATCTACAACTTGCGTCGTCAAGAAGCCGAGATCTTAGCAGGCGACGGACACCTCTACGACGCACTCTTAGATCAATACGAGGAAGGCGCAAAGAGCGAGCAACTGACGCAAACCTTCGCCGCGCTTCGTGACGCATTGGTCCCGTTGGTCAACGCGATGAGCCAATCCTCCACGCGACCGGACGGGCAGAGTTTCCGGATACCGATTCCGGTTGAATACCAACGCAATGTTAGCCACTGGGTTGCAGCTGCGGTCGGATATGACTTTGAGCGTGGACGATTGGATGAAACCAGCCACCCGTTTTGTACCACCCTCGGACCGCACGATTGCCGGATCTTAACGCGTTACCACGAGGACTACTTTGCAACGTCCTTCTACGGTACTCTGCATGAAGCAGGTCACGGGATCTACGAACAAGGTCTGCCTACCGAGTGGTACGGACTTGCGCCGGGACAAGCGGCAGGGCTTGGGTTCCACGAATCGCAGAGCAGATTGTGGGAGAATTTTGTGGGACGCAGCCAGGAATTCTGGCGTTGGGCATTGCATGAGGTAGACCAACGCATCGGTGGTGCCTGGAAGGGGCGGACCGCTGAAACGGTGTACCGTGATGCGAACTTGGTGCAACCCAGCCTAATACGTGTAGAAGCTGATGAAGTCACGTACAATTTGCACATCATGATTCGTTTCGAAATTGAACAAGCCCTGCTCAGCGGGGACTTGCCAATAAGCGACGCGCCGGATGCCTGGAATTCGAAGTATCAAGAGTACCTGGGCATCACTCCTCCGACGCACCGTGATGGAATTTTGCAGGATGTTCACTGGAGTGCTGGACTGGTCGGGTACTTTCCGACATACACACTAGGCAACATCTTCGCAGCCCAGCTAATGGAATCGGCGGCTGACGCGATTGGTGACATACCTAAACTGCTCGAGCGCGGTGAGTTCCAGCCGCTGATGACATGGCTGCGAAAGCACGTTCACGAGGCTGGAGCTTGCTACGTTTCAGAAGATTTGGTTAGGCGAGTAACCGGCAAACCAACCTCATCGGAACCACTGATTAAGTATCTCAAATCAAAGCTATCACCAATCTACGATCTGTAGAGTAGAGATCACAGGACTATGCTCAGATTCATTACAATTCTGGCCG
>DNPC01000448.1 GCA_003501565.1 Planctomycetaceae bacterium
GAGCCGCCGCACAACGCTCACCCGCAAATCCGAACCGCCGAAGTCTCGTGCCGCCGTAAGACACGAGCGGCAGCAATACCGTGCCGCCGTAAGACACATTGCAGGAACAACCACATGATTCGTCTAGTATTTGCCATCAGCCTCGCAACCGCACTTGTTCCAACCGCTTTGGCAGAAGAGGTGCGGCATAGTTTCCTAACGGCGGATTCTTCCAAGGGAAGGATCGCGATCATCGACGAGGACGGACAAACCAAATGGGAAACGAAAATCGGTCCGCTGCACGATCTGCATCGACTACCAACCGGCAACGTGTTGTTTCAAAAGAATTGGACGCATATCGTCGAAATGAAACCCGAGAGCCAAACCACCCCCAAGAGCCAAACCATTGAGTGGGAGTTCGATGCAGCGAAAAGCCCGAAAGGCCGCTCGCAGAAAACCGAAGTCCACGCCTTTGAACGGCTAGCAAACGGGAGAACCATGATTGTCGAGAGCGGAGCTGCAAGGATTATCGAGTTAGACAAACGCGGCGATATCGTTTTCGAGATGCCCTTGGTTGTTTCAAAACCACATCCACACCGTGACACACGGCTGGTCCGTAAACTTGATAGTGGGAATTTCTTGGTATGCCATGAGGGCGATGGAATCGTTCGTGAATACGAGCCCTCCCGCACGCAAGGACTCGATGACAATGCCAAAATCGCATGGGAGTACGCAGTTCCCTTGATGGGACGCGAGCGTGCAAAGGGTCATGGACCGGAAGCGTTTGGCAACCAGTGCTTTTGCGCTCTACGGCTCAAGAACGGAAACACACTGATCAGCACTGGTAACGGGCACAGCGTTATTGAGGTTACTCCCCAAAAAGATATCGTGTGGAAAATCGAGCAAAATGACCTGCCGGAAATCACGCTGGCTTGGGTAACGACGCTGGAGGTACTCCCAAACGGGAACATCGTGATCGGCAATTGTCATGCGGGGCCCGAAAACCCACAAATCATCGAGGTAGATCGACAAAAGAACGTCTTTTGGAAATTCCATGATTTCAAACGATTTGGAAACGCGCTCACAAACACGCAGATCCTGACCACCAACGGTCATCCGATCGTTGACTCAATTCGCTAGAATGAGCCGTCGCAGACGCACTTGCTTGGCATGCAATGCGGCATCACAACGCCCCGGCTATCACCGAACTGCCCTCGCGCGTTTGACTTCCTGGTGATAAGCGGCGGCGACCTTTACCAACAACAGAACTTTTCCAGTGGGAACAAGCCATGTCTAACAAACTCTCGCGTCGACAAGCTGTTGGAGTAGCTTCGGCATCCCTCGCATCGGCCTCGCTGGCGTCCTTGGCTGCCAAGAAAGCAAACGCCAGTTTGGCCGCCGACCACCAGATGCAGTTCGGACTGGTCACGTATCTGTGGGGTAAAGACATGAAGTTGCCAGAACTGTTGGCTGCCTGTGAGGCGTCCGGACTGCGCGGCGTCGAACTCCGGACAGAACATAAACACGGTGTTGAACCTAGCTTGTCCAAGCCTGAGCGAAAAGAAATCATGAAACGCTTCGCCGACAGCCCAGTAGAGCTGGTCGGTTATGGATCCAACTGTGAATACCATTCGCCTGACCCCGCCAAGTTGAAGGCCAACATAGAACTAACGAAGCGGTACATCGAGCTGATGCACGACTGCGGCGGATCTGGAGTGAAGGTGAAGCCCAATACGCTCCCCAAAGGTGTTGCTCAGGAAAAAACAGTGGAGCAAATTGGTAAAGCACTTAATACAGTTGCTGAATACGGTGAGGGCTACGGTCAGAAGATTCGCGTTGAAGTGCACGGCCGTGGGACCAGTGAACTGCCCGTCATGCGGGACATTTTCGAGGTAGCGGACCATTCGAACGCATATGTTTGTTGGAATTGCAACGAGCAAGATCTTCAAGGCGACGGCTTAGCGGCAAACTTCGAAATGGTTCGCAAGCGTTTTGGGGATACCATTCACATTCGTGAAATGAATGTCGGGAAATACCCGTATCCAGAACTGATGAAACTGCTGGTCGAATCCAAATATCAGGGATGGATCTTGCTTGAAGCCCGCACCGATCCCAAAGATAAGGCGGCGGCGATGCGCGAGCAACGCGAGATTTTTGAGCGTCTGACTTCTTAACCGCCCATGTCTTGCTCACGTGATTCAAATATGATGAACCAAGCGTAGATCGGGCTGGTCCTATATTTGAGCACCACTTGCACTCAAGTTGGCGGGTGCTGATTGACTGCGTCCATGAAGCAGTCGTGCCAACTGTTTCTGCCTGGACCAAGTGATTCTCTCTGGAGATGTCTCCAACTGGCCAGCGGCCATTTCAGGATACGAAGATGAAAATCGTCATTGTCGACTACCAAATGGGTAATCTCAGGAGTGTTCAAAAGGCGCTCGAGAAAGTTGGTGCTCAAGCCGTTGTGTCGAGCGATGCGGCGGATATTCAATCTGCCGATAAGCTGATCCTGCCTGGCGTTGGCGGATTTGGAGATGCGATTAGCGAATTGAAACGCCGCTACCTAGTCGACCCAGTACGAGAATTCGTGCGTGCAGAACGGCCTTTCCTCGGAATTTGCCTCGGCCTGCAAATGCTCTTCGACATTGGATACGAGGGCGGGGAGCTCGATGGGCTTGGCCTGATGGCAGGTGCTGTTAAGAGATTCGATTTTGATAGCGACAGCGAGGAAGTTGCAACGAACGATTTCAGCGCCGGCAGTGCTATTGGCGGCTCCGCTGCGACGCAGGCAAGGCCAACGCTCAAAGTGCCCCACATGGGGTGGAATCGAGTCAGGGTGGAAGCCCCTGGATGCCCGCTTTTGGAGGGAATCGAAAACGACGCCCATTTCTATTTTGTCCACAGCTACTATGCAGCGCCAGCTGACCCGAGCGATGTTTGGTTAACATCTGATTACGGCGGACCTTTCTGCGCCGCTGTCTGGCGTAACAACATGTTTGCAACCCAATTCCACCCAGAGAAGAGCCAGAAAGATGGCCTTCAAATGCTGAAGAATTTTGCTGAACTTTAGTGCTTGACTCTCACAGCCTTAGGGCAAATTCGCAGGTCTCTTACAGAGTGTATTCGTTGCAACAATACACTCGTCAGCGCGAGAGTCGACAGGCCCATCCCGCTCGACACCCGCTTTCTGGTGCACCACGCCGTTCTAGCCGATTGATTCTTCGATCGCGTCGTTACCGCTGGTCAAACAGCCGTGGCGAGGCTGCGCCAAAATTGAGGCTTGCCATTGTCACTGCGACTAATGCCGGCATACTATCTGGCTGGTCGTGCGTTTTTCAGATCATGGATGATGTGAGCAAGTACTACTTGTCACACCTGCCATACATGCGGCTTCGTATCGGGGATCGCAAAGCGGGACAGCGGGCAAGTTGGACAAACACGATCGTGGTGTGGCGGCACTAAGCGACTAGGCCTAATTCGCTTCGCGCTAGGTGCGGGGAAGCACAGACGCTCTCCTCGCACCGTGCCACTTTTCTTAGCCAGGCTTTGTTAGCAATCTGCACTCTCAGTGTTGGCTCGGTACCGTGCTTAGCAAACATAGTGCGCATCAAGCCAGCCGCCGTTTACTTCACTTCACGTTGCATCGGCGTCAATAACTCGAATCCATTCCCCGCATGCTTCACGAGACGTACCGACCACTACCTGACGGGTACCGTCTGCGAGTTGCTCAAGCCAGCCTTGTACTTCTATCCGTTCACCCGCAGTTGCTTGTCCAACGAATGTTGCCGTGTACGCTACGACTTTTGAAAACCTCTCGTGTTCAACGGAATACTCAGCGGGTGTTGCAAACGCTTGGCTTGCGTCGACCACCAATGCAGAAGCTTGAATCAGCGCCAATTTTTGGCCCACCTGTTTCCAAGACGCTGGCGGCTGAGCAACGCAACTCACATCTACGCGCATCCGGTCCGCAGTGAATTTATTGTATTTGCGGCGCTCGTGCCACAGATACTCATCAAACTCCAAGCTGGTTCCACGCCGAGCAAATGTGGCTCGCCATTGCTCCTCATCCAGAGCGCGAATGTCTCCACAGGCCAAGCTTTCGCGCACCCACTCGCGAAGCAGAAGCATTTGATCAACGCCGTAGACAACGATATCGGCATCGGAATTCGGATTCGATGCGCCGATGAGCCGTGATCCGGTGATTCCCACCGACGGCTGCTCGGCGTTTGCTGGCCCGGTCAACCAATCATCAAGCAATGCCAACAATCGCTGCAGGCTGATGTCGCGAGCAAGGACGTTTTGAAACTCGTCCTCAGGTCTCCAGTGGCGGATGACCGCCTCAGGACTGAGTATTGGAAGCGGTACATCACGCCAATAGCAATGCTGAAGAATACCCGTCGCAGCAGATAGTTCGTGCGCCTGCGCTGTCGTTAGCTTTCGCCACGCGGTTCCCGAGCCTCGGCCGCGTGGCGTCTCGAGTACTTGAAAGTACCGCGGCGTGACGGCAAAGGGACTA
>DNPC01000113.1 GCA_003501565.1 Planctomycetaceae bacterium
GACAGGGAACGGTATACGAATCGATCCAGCTAAGCACCAAGCGAAAAGTTGCCGTCAAGTTTATGTTGGCCGGTTGTTTTGCAAGCGAATCAGCCAAGAGGCGCTTTGAGAGGGAAGTCGAACTGATAAGTCGTCTGCAGCATCCTGGATTAGTTCGGATCTTCGATAGCGGGTTGGCAGATGGCCAGTACTTTTATGCCATGGAGTTCATTGAAGGACTTCCGCTGGACAAGTATGTTCAGCAACGGCAGCCGACCCAACGCGAGGTTGTAGCACTATTCGTAGAGGTGTGCGAAGCCGTCAACTATGCCCAACAACATGGCGTGATTCATCGTGACCTAAAGCCTTCCAACATATTGTTGGATGCGAACGGAAGACCTCGAGTATTGGATTTCGGGTTAGCTAAGTCTATCGATCAAGAGATTGGCGCAGCCCGCACCGTATCGCAAACCGGACAGGTCATGGGGACGCTTGCTTATATGAGCCCTGAGCAGGCAAGCGGCCGATCTGGAGACGTGGATACCAGAACCGATGTCTATTCGCTGGGGATGGTGCTGCACGAATTGCTGACGGGTGAGTTGCCATACAGTTTGGATTTTTCGTTAGCAGAAAATCTCAGTGCCATTAAGAACTCAGAGCCAACACTCGCGGTTCTGAAGCAAAAGGGACTAAGGAGTGAACTCGCGATCATCCTGATCCGCGCACTTCAAAAAGATCGGGATCGTCGATACCAAACTGCAGGGGCTCTAGGTGACGACCTCCAACGCTACCTAAAAGGCGAACCGATCGAGGCTAAACGCGACAGCACGTTGTACGTGCTCGGAAAGATCTTGCGCCGAAACTACCAGACGGCGACGCTTGCTGCAGTCATCCTGATTTTGACTCTTGTGTCTTCGGTGGTGAGCCTTGCGCTATACTTCGATGCCCGAGACGCTCGAGACCTCGCTAGGCTAAGTGCTAAGTCAACGGAAAAACAACGCGATGCCATGCGCGTGCTCAGAGACCAGAGTGTTGCGATGCTGTACGCAGCAGAAATGAATCTTGCTGGTCAAGCTGCGAGCAAGCCTGGCGGAATTCTTCGAGTCGAAGAAATCGTTGAAGCCTGGGGCAACCGCGAGGATGCTGACCATCTCCGCGGTTGGGAATGGTACTACCTAAACTCGCTTCGAGATCGAGAGGCTCTCAACCTGGACCTCAACGAAAGCATTTGGGATATCCAGTGGCATCCAACCCAAGATAGGCTCTGCTTCGCAGATCAAGTTGGCAGAGTTTTCGACTGGAAGATCAAAGCTGGACCAAAGCTAGTTGGCAAACTTGAATCCCAGGTCCGAGCCGTCGCGTGGAATTCAGAGGGCACACTGCTGGCCGCTGCGGGACCCATTAGTCCAATCCGGGTTTGGGATGCAAATAGCCATGAGCAGATCCTGGAGATTTCCCACTCGGAGCATGCTCTCACGTTGGGGTGGCATCCCAAGAAGCCGCAACAGCTGGCTTTTGCCTGCGTCGATGGACGAGGCGAGATCTGGGAAGTCGAAAGCAAACAGAGAATACAGGAATTCAAGTGGAGCAATGGAATCCAAAGGCTCCAATGGTCAGCAAATGGCCAAAGACTTTTGTTAGCCTGCCACAACCGCAAAACTGTCGTTTGGGACGTAAGAAAGCGCGAGTTCCGCCAAGAGTTTTTCGAGAACGACAGTCCCGTATTCGCAGCTTGCTGGAGGCCCGGACACCACATGTTTCTATCTGGTACTACAAACGGCACGATCAGTTTGATGGATAACCGAGAACCGCAAACAGCCATACGAGAGATGCAGATGGACTCGTTCGTGACGAATCTCTGTTGGAATCAAGAAGGCAATTCCTTTGCTGCTGTAGGAAAAGATCGCATCCTGCGGATCTACAACGCACGTTTTCAAATCAAGTCCCAACTACGGGGGCATACCGGCGCTATTTGGGGACTTGATTGGAAGCCGGATGATTCGCTGCTGGCAACAAGTGGACTCGATGGCACCATCAGAGTTTGGCGACCTGATGCACCGACCGAGTATCGGTCGATTCGGAGATGGGCAGACTTTCTCGATACCCAGATCCAGTACATGGAACTAAGTCCCAATGGAGAGCAACTTGCAATTTGTGGCGCAGCTTTCGAAATTTGTTTAATGGACTTAGCAACAGAAGAGATTCCAATTCAGCTGGAAGGCAGACAGCACGAGGCTAGGTGCGTTAGCTGGAGTCCAGATGGCACACGTGTGGCCGCTTCAGGATATGACCGAGTGGTGACGATTTGGAACGTAAAAACACAGCGCCAAGAACTCGTCTTCAAGGGCCATCTCAAGGAGTTGGAAGTAAAAGATCCGAATATTGTGCATTCGGTCACGTGGAGCCCAGACGGTACGCAAATAGCCTCCAGCGCTCAGGATGGCACAGTGATCGTGTGGGATTCGAGGTCCGGTGAAACGCTTTTCGAGCACAAAGAGGCTTGGCTTGTTCCCTCCATAGCTTGGCATCCGACGCAAGGTGTGATTGCCATCGCGGGACACACGGATACTAAAGTGAAACTTTGGGAGCCACATAAAGGAAAAGAACCGGAGACGGTGGCGACATTCGAGGACAGCCTCAGCAGAGTGCAATGGTCGCCGGACGGTTCACGCTTAGCCGCTTCCTGCCTAGATGGTTCCGTCCAGGTTATCGACGCACAGAGTAGGACAGTCCAGTACGTGCTCAAGCAGCATTCCGGCAAAGTCAACTGTTTGGCTTGGAGCCCATCGGGAGACCGGCTCGTAACCGGAGGTGAGGACCGAACGCTACGGATTTGGGATACAGCACGAGGCGTACAAACGCTGGCGATTCCAGCTCATGAGAAGGCTATTCACGCGGTGGCTTGGAGTCCTGAGGGTGAGAAGATATTCTCGGGAGGTTTAGACGGGCAGCTGAACATCTGGGATGCCTCAATCGGCATCAAGAGGGCAGAAAGCGCGGAGCTTCCACGCGTTCGTGCCTATGGTTCCCAGCGATGATTCCAGTCAGTCAGTGCCGCGAGTCATTTCGCGATGTAGCCAAGCCTTCGCGAACTTCCATTCTCTGGTTACTGTTGCCGATGAAATCCCCAAAGCAGAGGCGCTATCATTGATGTTGAGTCCCGCAAAGTAACGCATCATGACGACTTGAACCTTTCGGCGATCGATCTTTTCCAACTTTTCTAACGCTGAATCGAGGGTCAACAGCCAGTCAGGTTCCGGCTCCTTGGAAAAGATCCCTTCATTGAATTCTTGCCGAGTCATTTTGCCGCCGTGTTTCTCTGCCTTTCTGCTTTTTGCGCGATTGATCAAAATCTGACGCATGGACCGAGCGGCGGCCCCGAAGAAGTGCGCTCGATTCTCCCAGGTTGGCTCGACGCCCTGAAACAGACGCAAATATGCCTCATGCACAAGGGCAGTAGGCTGAAGTGTTTGCCCTGGAGTTTCTTTCGCCATCTGCGCACGGGCGATGTTTCTTAGTTCCTCGTACACGATGGGCAACAACTCCCTTAGGACCGCCTCCGAATTGCCTGCTCGTTGAAGGATCTCAGTGACGCGGGTTTGTTCAGGATTGGTATCCGTCATTTTCAGGCTGCATTAAGGAAATGATCTCATGCATTGTTGGGCAAGAAAGTCGTTCGCGCAAACCTGCGGCGTAGATCATGGGGACCGAGACTTGGCTCTGAGTTCCCTCGCATAGGTGTGGCGGCGTAACACCAACCGAAAGGGTGGGGGGCCTGCATCTCGCAGGCCTGCTCCCAGTCGGCAATGTGAAACTGGCCCAAAAAACTTCGTGGGGACCACCTCTAATTATTCTAACGAAAAACGTCGGGGCGCTTGCCTAAAAAACAGGGTGCCAGGTTTACCCCTCCGTCGATCTGAGGGCGATCGTCTTCCCATAGACTCGACTTTAAGCGCAGACGACATTTCTTTGATTTTTGTTGATTCGATTCCGACTCGTTTGCTGCATGAACAGGTGCAAGGCAAATGAACGCACTACCGGCCGATCTTCACTCAGCCGATTGGAGCCTCGCTTCGCTTTTGTGAGGGGCTCCCAGCGCACTTCCTACTCGGCGATGCCTGCAATTTTTGACCAAGGATAGATCCCTGTCCAAGGTAATGTCGCAGAACGCATTTTGATCAGGTTGAGGCATGTTCTTCCGTCGTCGTAGCGAATCTCGCAAGAAGTATTTCGCAAAGATAGCACGTAGAAATCGGGGACGACGCAGGCTTATTGAAGCGCTTGAAGTCCGGCACATGTTGGCGTCGGTGGCCCCAACAACGAGCGATACAGGACTCGAATTGCTCGTAACCTACGACGCGGGCGAAGACATACTGGACCTGCCGGACATCGATCTCTACACCGACGAGAACGGCTTCCTCAAATTCGAATACTTGGATGGCAGTGACCTCAAGCAGGAAGATGTCATCCATGAGGGGGTACCGGTCAATCTGGCTGATGCTTCGTATTCGACCTACGACATCGACGTCAAGCTAAACGCGAATGGGAGCAGCGATCTCGCCCGGCTTTATCAGAACTTGCGGGGTGGCGACGCCATCACGACGCTCAATGTTGGCGATGTTACTGCACCGGGTGTTGACCTTGGTTTCTCGGCTCTTGCGATCTCAGTTGGCAGCGATCACACGGTCAGCACGCGACGTGTCGCCGCGAATGCTGATATGGAAACCGCAGCCTCAACAGGCAACTCGGGTTCGCTCAAGCTCTTCGCTCCCGAAATCGATGTGGACGGTCGACTGCTAACGCATGTGCTCGATGACGACACTACCTTTAGCGGTGGCGATATCACGCTGGAATCCAAGGGTGGCTTAGACGATGTGACTAGCACCCTGGTTACTCTGCCCGTTCTACCGGCCGATATTACGGTCACACACGCTGAGGTCGAATTGGTCGGTGCGACGATCAAAGGTGCCGATGTCACCATTGGCGTTGAATCCGATGCATCTGATTTGTTCGACGACGAGACCTCCGATGGTGGCGTTGCTGAACCACTGCAGGAGTGGCTTGGCAGCATCTCCTTCGGCATTGGCGTCGCGACTTCCCTGGCT
>DNPC01000188.1:0-176 GCA_003501565.1 Planctomycetaceae bacterium
GGCCGAATGCCAATCCGGCTGGGAGATGATCCCGACGCGGAATCCCGCTGCCTCGAGCACGCGGCCGAGAATGCTCATCGCGAAACTGGGGTGATCGATATAGGCGTCACCCGTCACGATCACCACATCCAGCTCGTCCCAGCCACGCTCGCGAGCCTCTTCCATGCTCATCGGAA
>DNPC01000188.1:246-482 GCA_003501565.1 Planctomycetaceae bacterium
TCATCGGAAGTGCCAATCGAGCTGGCGGGCTGGTTGGGCCGCAGGCGTCTAGTTCCTGGAGTCGGTAGTCTGCGGTCGCTGCTTCGCCGAGGACAGGGAGTTGGACAGCCATGGGAATACGATCAAAATCGGTGAGAGTGGACGATTCAACCGATGATTATAGAAGCTGGCCGAGTAGGTGGCGAGGATCAATTCGGATTAAGTCATTGGTCTGTAGACCGGAACAAGTAAGTGCA
>DNPC01000188.1:553-2888 GCA_003501565.1 Planctomycetaceae bacterium
GTAGACCGGAACAAGTAAGTGCATAGCCTGCCGTAACTTCGGTCGAGACTTCCTGCAGGTTTGGCGGCACAATGCGATTTCACGGAGGTGGCATTTGCGGAGTTGCGCAGAACTCGTTTCGACCTTGTTGCGGCCTACATGCAAAAAATTCGGATCGTCGAGGCAACTAATGTCTCGGCGAGAACCATCCCGTTGGAAGCAACTCCTTAAGCCGCGACTGAGCATGGGCTGGAAGCTCGGCGGAAACCCGCTCGAAGATTTTTGCGTCCAGTCGATTAAACCGAGCATCTGCGTTTTTCTTCTCTTCTCGGGCCACTTCAAGGACTGTTTGCATTTCTTCTTTCGATAGGTCCAGATAGCGAACGAATTCGGGCCTGCCAAATGGGATTCCATAATTGCCTAGAAATTCGTTGTATGCCATTTCTTGTTTGAGCCGCACGATCTGCTCATCGAACAAGACATCCATCAATCGCTGCTGTGCAATCTTATGAGATTCCCGGTATAGCTTTCGGATCTTCAAGAGATCCCGCGTCTCTCGCGCCGAACTCATGCGGGCATCGTGTTGGGGATGTCCGGTTTATTGTTGAAACTGGAGGATGGTCATTGGTTAGAAAACGATGGGTTAGAGGGTAAAGGGTTGAGAGTGGATTGGCAAACGGTTTAGGGTTGGAGTGTTCTGGGGCCTATGCCGTCGCCGGAGCCGTAGGCGACGGCATAGGCCCCGCCGACGGCGACTCAGATGTGTACTTCTGTTCTCTACGAAGGGCCGATATCAAGTGGTGGAGATCGTCACAGCCACTGATCCGTTTAAAGCCCTGCTCGGCCTCCAGCAGTGCGTAAGCCAGCCAGCGTGACGCTTGGTCCGTCTCGGCGCGAAAACGCGTCACACGCCCAATGCGACGGCGGGTATTCAAGAATGAGTTTTCAATCGCATTCGTACTTAATAGCGAACGGTGAAGCGTGTTAGGAACGTCCAGCCGATGAAGGGCCAGCAAGTCCTCACCGGCTTCCTCGACACTCCGATAGGCCTCGGCGTTGATCGGCCGGAGGAATTCACGCAGCTCTGCAGCAACCTCTTGTGCAGACTCATAGCCCTGAACCGAACGTAGGCGACTGAACAAGCGACTCACTTCGCCCCAGTGTCGCTTCGATAGCTTGCCCTTGATGTTACGTTCCTTGTGAACCAAACACCGCTGCACCACACTCTCAGGAAAGTGCTCCTTCACCGCCGAACGCAGGGCACCACTGCCGTCCAAAACAACGAACAGTCGCTGCTCGCACTTGAACCCACGAGAAACGATTCTAGCAAGTAATTCCCTGGCCACTTCGAGGTTCTCACTACTGCCAAGGGCGAAATCAAACACATGCTTCTTGCCCTTGTGGTCGATGCCGATCGCCACGACTGCCGTCTGGTCCTTGCTGAGCCGGATGCCATCAAGCATCATTGCACACCACGGTGTAGCTGAGAGGTCACGGCTGCGAAGCTCATCCACCCGGCGGCGGCCAGCCTCCTCCCAAAGGCGGCTCACCTGGCTGCGGCCCACGCCTGGTGAATTCGGCTTTACCTTCGACATCTCGCGCGTGCTAACGCCTGACATCAACGCCTGGATAACCTGCGATTGAAGCTCACCAGGATCCGAGGCTGCCACGTAACTTGCCAGAGTGACCTCGCGGCTCTTACCATCAGAAGTTCGCTCACGAACACGAGGCCGCGACACCTCTTCACGCTCGCCACCTACCAGCACACGACCTGGACTGCTGCCAGCTCGATACTTCGATCCGGCGGCCGGTGCGTGTTTGGGGCCACAAAGATGCGTGACCTCCTCGGCCATCACCTCGCAAAGCACCCGACGAACAGAACCGCGAAAAAACTCACGAAACACCTCGGCGACTTCGTCGCTAGAAACTTGCCCTAGAGAACGCAAAAAACTAAGCTCTTCCATGGATGGTCTCCCCGTCGGCGGCAACCGACGTAAAGGTTTGGATTACCCAAAAGGGCAGATTCTGCCCTTCGGGAGACCATCCTTCAACTTCTAACAATTAATCGGACACTTCCATCGTGTTCGGCAAGGGCCGTGTTGATGTCACGAATTTGAGCTGGCGACAATTCGATTGCTTCCTGGACTGTCGATAGCTGGATGAAAGAGGCGAGGACCGAAACAACTCGGAACAATTGCGGATATGGCGGTTCGTCGTCGCTGGTTTGTTCAGGGATATTGGAACTTGAGAACCTCGGGCCAGCATAGCGAGCGAATTTGTGCTTTGCGGCCGTCGAGCGTAGTGAATCGAAAACGACCTGTGTTCCCGGCTCGCGTGCAATGCGATGTTCGTCGAT
>DNPC01000583.1 GCA_003501565.1 Planctomycetaceae bacterium
TCGGCGTTAGCCGCGGTTCCCACTCCAACAACCGGGGCCGTCGCCCCGCGACTGATGTTCGATTCACGGTTTTCGGATTGGCTTCCCCGCGAAGCTCGCAAGTTGCCTTCCGCCGCCCCAGATCGATTTTAATTGGCCCGAACAGAGCACTTCTAATGTCTCAAGCGCTAGATCGTTTCCGAAGTATCCGTGACAAAGTCGAAGCGGGTGAGCGACTGGATATGGACGATGGCTTGGCACTTTACGCCCCTGAGGTTCCTTTGCAGGAAATCGGAGCGCTTGCCAACCTGGTCCGAGAACGCAAGCATGGGAATGTCGCGTACTTCAATATCAATACGCATCTGAATCCGACCAACGTCTGCATCTACCGTTGTCGATTCTGTGCTTTCCGTAGCGATCTTCGCGACCCGAAGGGCTACGTGATGTCGCCCGAACAGATCACGGCCCGCGGTCAAGAGGCGTTCGATAACGGGTGCACCGAAATGCACATCGTCGGTGGCCTGCATCACAAGATGCCTTACGAATGGTACCGTGGAATTCTTGAGCAACTCTCAGAGGAGTTTCCAACGATACACCTCAAGGCGTGGACGCCGGTAGAGATCGGTTGGTTCGAGTTTCTGGCAAAGCGTTCGGTTTCCGAGATACTTGCCGACTTGAAGGATGCTGGCCTGGGTAGCTTGCCTGGCGGGGGCGCGGAGATCTTCCATTCCGAGGTTCGGGACCAGATCTGCGAGCATAAAGCTGATTCGCACAAGTGGTTTGAAGTGCACCGCGCGGCTCATCAACTGGGCTTGAAGAGCAACTGTACGATGCTCTACGGGCACCTTGAGCAAGCCTACCACCGCGTCGACCACTTGTTGCGGCTGAGAGAACTGCAAGATGAGACTGGGGGATTTCAGACTTTCATTCCACTCGCTTTCCACCCAGAGAATACTCAGTTAACCGAGATCAAGAAGCCCTCGGCTCTGGCTGACTTGCGAAACCTAGCAGTAGCGCGACTGATGCTGGACAACGTGCCGCATGTGAAAGCTTACTGGATCATGCTTGGGATCGAGACAGCTCAAGTCGCTCTCCAATACGGAGCCGACGATATTGACGGTACCGTGCGTCACGAGTTGATCTATCACGATGCTGGCGCTACAACACCGCAGATGCTCTCCGTTGATCGTATCAAAGAGCTAATCGAAGAAACCGGGCGTGACCCAGTCGAACGTGATACCGTCTACAACGCGATTCATCGCGATCCGAACGATTTCCGTCGGTGGGAAACTGGCGAGGCACTGCTGGCGGCAAATTAGCAGCTCGGGTGCTTGCTAGTGTGCCAAGAGACGATCCGCCGCTGGTTGAGGCAATTCTGCCTTTGACGCAACGGGTTATCAACAAACCTTGTAAAACAAGATAAGAGCATGGTTTGCCCAGCTACGCGCCTCGAAAGGCAACTGCGATCAAGGCAAGCAGCCCGTCGGATATTTCTAGCACGCTGACTATCGTGCGTGTCTACACGGCTGAGTCGGATTCAGGCAACTCAAGTTGAAGACCTTCGCCATCTCCGGACGTTGACGAATCAACTTCCGCGTCTGTCGCACTGCTCTCGTCAGTACCCGATGCGAACGGATCTGGTTGAGGAGCCGTCGTTGCCTCAGGCTCTGCGGCTGGTTCTGTGACATCACGACGCAGGACACGTCCTTGATCCGAATTGGCTGGATACGGGTCGCCGTAACGCACGGTTGATTCCGAAGATGGCATCCAAGAAGAGTCGCCAGCGGCAAGCGGTATCGAGTAGGGGTCCATGTAGTTAAGTGTTACTGGAGACCGCACAGTACGAGGTACCATGATGGTCGCAGTGTAAGGCACTCGTCTCGCAACGCGAACCGGCTCCTTCACAGTCGAACGAACCACTTCGGTGTCCCAGAACTGGACTGGAACCTTTTCCGTGATTGTCTCCAGTTTGTAACTAGTCCGAGTCACCTCTTTCGGGCGAATCATTTCTTGCCGAACCCATTCGACGCGATCGACTGGAACTTTGTTCTCGACCAACTCAGTGACTGGTCGCTGAACGGTAACCGGGACTTTTCGAACCTCTTGAACCGCCTCCATCCGGGTCTGCGTAACGGGCACTTGCTCTTGGACTACTTCACTGTGCATGCGAGTTACCTGGACAGGCACTTGCACCTGCTGCGTTTCAGGGACCATGCTAGTCTGCGGAACAGCTACTTGCACTGGATTAGGGCGGTATTGGAGTTGTGCGAAACTCTGACCTGGGGAGGAATAAGGTACCCAGCCCAAGCCACCGCGACGGTAGCCGTACATGCCGTTGGGATCGACGTGATATCCACCAGACATCCAGCGTAGGTGATACCGAGTGTCACCGGGTTGGTAATACTGTTGGGCAACGTAACCGCCTTGGTCAACAACGTGGTTGCGATACGTGGTTACAGGTCGATACGAGGTGTAATTCTGGGTTTGGTACTGCGTTTCGGTTACAGGACGCTGCACCACTCGATTCCGAGTCTGATAATGTGTTTCGGTTACAGGGCGATACGATGTGTACGTCTGCTCCCGCTCACTAGTCTCGGTAACATACGAAGTCTTGTAGTAGCTGCGGTCCACGTATTCACGCCGCGTTACTGGCTTGAGCACCGTATAGCGTTCTTCGACGGTCGAAGTCTCAACGACCGGCTTACGCACCGTTCGCGTGCGTTCCTCTTCGCGAGTTCGCAACACGGGACGGTAACTTACGATTTCGCGCTCACGCTCGGAAGTCTCATACACAATCCTGTATCGAGTTACTTCCTGCGGTACCCACACAGTTTGCGATTGCACTTGATAAGCGGGCTCACAACACTGGGCAACCGCGGAGCGTCCAGAAGCGAGCATCAGCAGTAGCGCAAGCAAGCCAGCGGTAGAGTGGGTAAAGCATCGGCGGTACGAGTGGGCAGCAGGCATTCTATTTACCAATTGCAGAATCGAAGGGTTCTTCAATTCACATCCATGCGATCCGGGGGCTGGGGAGTCACGTTCCGCCAGCGTATTGTGGGGCGGGCCCCATTGTTTTCAACTCTAGTTTATTCGCGGCCACTGCGTTTCTTGGACAGTAAACCATCTACAGGCACGTCTTTAGGCAAAAAACGTCGGCCGCAAAATCGGCAAGCGTTGGCTGGACAATTCACAAATGCAACGCCAACAGGGATTTGTGAGCATTTGTTGCCCAGGTAGCAAAACCGGCAAGCTTTACCAGTTGACGCTTCTGGTGCTGATTCGGCGGCGCTCTGCGAGGCGAATTAGCAACAACTGTTCACAAAAATCACCGCTACTGAAGATACGAAGCCTGAGCCCGCAGGCCAAGCCGCTGGCGCGAGCAACGAAGGTGTTGTAAAATTATCCGGCTATCGGGATACCGATTGTGCAGTTTAGACAACTTGCGCGATCCAAGCGGATGGCCGAACCCCACCACAGACGGCACTTGGGGCTCGATCATTCGCCCGTTGCGCGATCAAACCTATAGAAAGTGAGCCTGTTGCCAGCTCAAACGGGGAACCATTTCCAGGCGTTTTCAAGTTTCGACGGCTGGAGCTACGATCGGCCGAGGCTGCACGAGTGGCAATTGAAGTGGCTCAATCTTCAGTTGCAAGAGATCCTGCCCGGAAATGCATTCTATCGGGAGAAGCTCGGAACTGACTCGCTTCAATTGGACAGCCTCGCGGACCTTTCTGCGGTGCCAATCACCACGAAGGTCGAGTTAGTAGAATCGGCGGAAGCGTCGCCGGATGGCCTAAGCCGACATCACACTTACCCCGCGACCGATTACTCGCGGATGCATCGAACCAGCGGCACGACCGGTCGTCCACTGATGCTACTGGATTCTGCGCAGGATTGGAGTTGGTGGTCCGGTACCTGGCAGCATGTGCTTCGTGCGGCAGAGGTCACTGCTGCCGACCGCGTTTTCCTCGCATTTTCTTTTGGTCCGTTCGTAGGTTTTTGGAGCGCGCATCAAGCATGCGTGGACCTGGGCGCAACGGTAATCCCGGGAGGTGGGCTTACCAGCCTCGCCCGGCTCGAATTCCTCAAGTCTTCATCGGCGAGCGTAGTCTGTTGCACCCCCAGCTATGCACTGCATTTAGCCGAAGTCGCCGCAAGCGAGGGTATCTCGCTGACCGAATTGGGGATACGCCGCATCATCGTGGCCGGTGAAGCGGGTGGCAGCGTACCGGCTGTACGCCAACGTATCGAAGCCGCCTGGGGGGCCAAAGTAGTAGATCATAGCGGTGCGACGGAGATTGGTCCGTGGGGATTTGGATGGCCGGACCGCATCGGTCTTCACGTTACCGAGACCAGTTTCATAGCAGAATTACTGCCGATTGAGGGTAGCGAAGACGACACGCTGAAGCAGCTAGTGCTGACATCGATTGGACGTTTCGGTGCACCTGTCATCCGCTACGCAACCGGCGACGCTGTGCGGGCTAACCTGCCAAGTGACGGTCCTTGCCAGTTTCTGTGGCTTCCCGACGGTGTGGTTGGTCGAGTTGACAACATGGTGACGATCCGCGGCGTGAATGTATTCCCAAGTAGTATTGATGCGATCGTTCGGCAAGTTCCAGAAGTCGATGAGTACCGAGTACGCGTGTTTCGTCGCGAGCATTTAGATGAACTGGAGATTTACGCAGAGGCCGACGACCTCATTTGCGGCAAAGTCCAGAAGTTGTTGGCTGTTCAGCTTGGCCTGCGCATCAACGTTGCGCATTCTCCAGCAGGTAGTCTGCCGCGCAGTGAAGGCAAGGCTCGCCGTTGGCATGATGAACGAAAGAGCTAGATGTTCGTCTAATCCCTGGCGGGCTGACGTGCACGCGACCGCCGTCTGCGGCAGAGCACAGTGCATACTAGGCCGTGCATACTAAGAACCTATCCGAAACCCCATTA
>DNPC01000310.1 GCA_003501565.1 Planctomycetaceae bacterium
CTCGCGGCGAATCATCAACACGACTTTGCCGTCGACGTCGATTCCTTCGTAGTCATCGTATTTTTTGTCGGCCGCAGAAATTCCATAGCCGATGAATATGATTTCTGATTCGGCGTTTCCGTTGCCGCCGGTTGCAAGCGGTTGATAATCCTCGCCTGCCTCCAGCTTCATTTCTTGGCCGTCAGGGCCGCGCAAAATGAGCCAGGTCTTCTTCATAACTGGTTTGGTTCCAAGGCCGATCTGGAACGGCTGCATGTAACTTCCGTCTTCAGCGCCACCTTTCAGCCCTGCTTCCTTGAAGGTATCGCGGATGAATTCCGCAGCAACTTGCAGTCCCTTGGTTCCCGGGCCGCGTCCTTCCAGTTCGTCGGACGCTAGGTATTCAATGTCGTTTCCGATGCGCTTGGTCGCCGCATCCGCGTTCTCGGTCGCGCTTGCGATTGTGGTCAGCAAGGGACAATTCGCGACGGCAATTAGTCCTAACAGGGTTTGGATATAGAAACTTCTATTCATAGGAAAGATCCCAAGGGATTTGAAGGAGTGCATCAATCAACGTGTTTGCGGCACATCATAAACCGCGTAAGCTCGTCTCGAAACTGACCCGTTCTTCAGCGAGCAGTTCCATATCTGTAATCTTCCAAGTCGATCCACGAGTTTCAATCTCAAATCGGGCTTCGTATTGATTCGTCCTGGAGTGTATGTGTCCCCAGTGCTCGACCGTTCCCGCCACATCCCAGCGGCTCTGGTAGCCGAACTGGAGGGCATCATCAGCACTTGTTGCACCTCCGCCTGAGTCCTCAGCCGAGGTGGTTCCACCTTCGACGATTTCGACGCTCTTGATCCTTGATACCGCCCCGCCCTGCTCCTGCATCTCTAAACCACGACGTATTTGCAAGTATATGTCCTCGAGCAACTCTCCATCGATACTTTTCGCCAACGCGTCGTAAATCTCTTCCTCCCCATTAAATTTGAATGCGCCGTACATGTTCTCGAGCAGGGCCCCGAAAATGGCATCAGATTCGGCACTTGGAAGTGGGGGTGGACGGCGAAACGGATGCGGAGTGTCGACGCGGAAAAAGGGCCAACTGATACCGGCGGCGACCAAGAGAAGCAAAATTGAAATGATACCGTTACGGGTGCTAAGGGCACTCAAGACATTCGCCAGGCCAGCTACGACGGCCAGGACTAAGCAGGCAAGGCCAACAACGGGGACCGATAGGGCGGGCGCAGTTCTGGATACAGCGGCAACCGTCTCGATGGGCGCGATCTCAGGTTGCCCTGGGTTTTCCCAAACGAACCGATTGCCGGCATTCAGGCGTGACAAAGTGACTTTCGAGACATCCTCAAACGCGAAGACCGCCATGTTGATGGTCCACACGTAGTTGTTGAATCGATTCCATGTCAACGCGACCGACTGAGGAACGTTGGTCAAGCTGTACGTCAGAATGATGCCTACTCGCGCGCTCGCCAGGCTCACCGGTTTGCGTTCAGAACGCTGTGCAAAGTCGCTGAAGTCAAGGCCATAAAAATCGCAGCGCTCGACGATTGGGCTCGCTTCAACGCCATCGATGGCAATGGGATTCCCGGTTTTAAAGTAGGCTTCGATCTGTTGCCTAGCGGCGTCCTGCTCTGCGATATCGAGAAATTCGTCATCGTCACGGGCGATCAGCACGCTTTCCTCCAGAGTAAGCAGCGGTATGAGGATCTCGTGCCTTACCTCGAATCCTTCGATGTACAAAAAGGAATAGACCGAACTGTAGCTGGTAATCCCAAGGGCTTGCTCTTCCTGCTTCTTGAGCCAACTCTCACGTTCCGCTTCCGTTGCCTCAGCCGACAGTGGTGGGTTGTCCCAGTTGAATCGGATTGTCTCAGGTTCATCTGGTTTTAATGTTGTTATGTACGCTTCTCCGCCACTTGCTTGTTTTACCGTAAGCGCCATTTCTGAGGGAATGAGACCTTCTGCATCCGTAAAACTCTGGGAGAAAGTTAGGAACTCGGGCGCAGATGGTAGTTCGTAACTAAGCCGAAAGATAAGCGTGTGGGCCATCAGTTTCCCAAGGGCAACGCCTTCTGATGGAAGATCGGCTTCTTCGACATCGACGATTCGCCCCTGCAAAGTCTCTCCGGCTACATCACGTAGCAAGAACTTTTCAAGCAGGAACTGCTCGTGTTCGGCGATTCCAGATCGAATGATATCTAGCTCGAGAAAATCCTGGTCGTTCGGTTTAAGGTCGTGGAATAGCAACAGGTCTTCTAAGAAGACCTCAATACCCACGTCGATCGATTCACGCGCAACATAGACAGATGTTTTTGTCACCGACACAGGGTGCTTCGCCGCCAATCTGCCCGTGATTGACGAGGTTGCCATCAGGCACAAAAACATCGATTGAGCGAAGATTCGAATCTGATTCATGCAATCTACTGACGGTGTCTGGATACCGACCGTAAGCGTGTTTCGGGAATATGGTGCGATCGAGGGGACTCATGCACGTTCAATTTCACTCGCTGGCG
>DNPC01000176.1 GCA_003501565.1 Planctomycetaceae bacterium
GCCGCATCGCCCCCGGTGCAACTTTTTCGATCCCCAGCTTTCCTCCGTACAAGTTGGAGATCGTCCCCCCTATCGTAAACACTCCCCACGGCGATTCGGTGTGGTAGAAAATCAAATTGGCCAGCGAAGTTATTGACTTCACCTCCAGTTCGTTCGAACGCAAGCAATAGGTATCCACACACAAATTCGGATTCTTGAGCAGCGCTGCCAGTGAGCCGACCAAGGATGCAAAGTTGGGTGGTCCTTTGACGTTCTCCAGATGCAACTTCGATTGCCAGCTATCGGTCCCCCAGAAAAAAGGAAAGATCGCATCGCGAGCATCCTTCAAGTTGCCTGGAAGGGTGTGAATCTCGGGATTCGCTTGTGCCGTCCCATAGTTGCGCGACATCAATCCACCCGGCGCGAGAGATTGCTCGGCGTCGAGTGCATCCAGCATTTCGCCGAAAATCTCAAGGATTTCATCGCGATCGCAAGTGAAAAATGTATCGATCAGTGATTGCAGCTTCTGCTTGTCCACCTGGGGCACTCCGATCAGTCAATACAACGTGGTTCTACTTCATTTATCTTACGCCCTGGACACTCTTCGATAATGAATCCGGCTATCGCAAGTAAATCGGCGGCAGCTCTACCCGCGTTTTGCTAGCTGTCGTAATCCTTTCGTTCGAGTTCCAGACCATGAGACTCTTCGCACTACTGCTACTCTGCTTATTCGGGTCAAGCCAACTGAGGGCTCAATACACTCAGTTCCGCGGTACGGCGGCCACGGGTCAATCCAACGAATTCAAGACTCCGGACCAATGGTCGACCGATAGCAACATTGGTTGGAAAGTAGACCTACCTGGCAGCGGCTGGTCGCAGCCCATCATCTGGAAGGACCATTTGTATGTGACTGCAGCGGTGCCAGATGAAGGTGATATGAAACCCAAGAACTTTGCTGATGGCGTTCGGACGCCGCAAAGTATGGGGATGGGATTCATGAGTAAGGCACCAAAGGCGACAATTTCGTGGAAGGTGATTTGCTTAGACACGAAAACCGGCACAATCCTGTGGAGCGGGAACGTCTCGAAGGGCAAACCCAAGTACGCGATACACCCATCGAATACGTACGCTACAGAAACAGCCGTCGCCACAGAGCAAGGCGTTGTAGCATTCTTCGGTGCAACCGGTGACGTGGCTGCCTTCGATCACAGTGGACAGCAACTTTGGAAACGCGAATTGGGCGCACAACCGACGAGCAACAACTTTGGAACGGGCAGTTCTCTAGCAACTGACGGCAACCTGGTTTTCGTTCAGCATTTCACCGAGAAAACGTCCGACTTGTATGCCCTCGATCTTGCGACCGGAGCAACCACTTGGAAAGCTGATCGTTCCTCCGGCGGCACCAGCTGGAGCACACCGTTGGTCTGGGAGAATGATGAACGAACCGAATTAGTCGTAAGCGGTGGCAGTCAAATGGATAGCTACGCTCCTGCAACCGGTGAAAAACTATGGACTCTGAGTAACATTAAAGCTGCGACTGCCTGCTCGGTATGCGGTGACGCCAAGAGATTGTACTTCGGCGGTAGCGATCCATTTTCGACCGGACCGTTGTTTGCGGTTAAGGCTGGGGCATCCGGTGATATTTCACCCGACAAGAAGAACGCCAAATTCGATTTCTGTGCGTGGATCGCTGATAAGAGCGCGCCCGGGATGGCGTCACCCCTCTCTACTGGCAAGCGAGTTTTTGTTGCAGAGAAGAACATCCTGCGCTGCTATGACAGCGAAAATGGCGAGCGTCTTTACCGCACTCGGGTCCCGGGCCTGGGAATGGTCAGCGCCAGTCCGATTCTGGTTGGAAACAACGTCTTGCTTGTGGACGAAGCTGGTAAAGGCGTTTTAGTAGACTCCACGGGCGAGTTTAAAGTCGTCGGCAACGGCGACTTGGGCGACACTGTGTGGGCTACACCTGCCGCAGCCGATGGTTCAATCTACATCCGCGGAGTCGACAGTCTCTACTGCATTCGCTAGAGATCCCTTGGCTCGATCGGCCCGCTCACTCTTCCGCTGTAGGTTTCCAGAGTCCTACCTGATTCCCATCGGGATCCGCGATCCAGGCGAAGGTTCCGATTCCGGGAATCTCCGTTGGAGGAACAAGTTCTGTTCCGCCAAGCTGTACGGCTTTCTCCACCGATGCTTTCACATCATCGACCGTAACGTACATCATCACATAGTTGTGAGGTTCGTGCCCGAGCGCAGTAATGAATCCCTGGATGCCTTCTTTGGTTTTGGTATCAATCGATCTCGATAGTGGTCCGTAATCAGATGTATTCCAGTCGAACATCGAAGTGTAAAAACCATCTGTCTTTCCAAGGTCGCGGCAGCCGATCTCAAAATGGACTACGGGGTTGCTCATGATAGTTTTCCTGCTTGCCATGGTGTGGTAGTGTTTGCGGACGGTCGTTCATCGGTTTATAAACTGTGGGGTAGATTTCGCCAAATTAGCAGTCTCCGAATTCAGACTGGATGAGCTGCGAACCACGGTTTCTTGAAGGAGCCCACATGCGACATGGGTCCAATATTGACCCTCCAAATCGATTCGAATCGGTCCACTATGAGACGGAACTCGAACACCTGCAGTGGGACGACGAGTACTTGCATGGGCTGGAGAACCGCCAAATCGAGTACATCGAAGACGCTTCTCAAAGCATCGTATCTGAAAACTCGTCCCCTGATGTTCCCTTCCGGTACAGCATCAATCCCTATCGCGGCTGTGCTCACGGTTGTTCCTACTGCTACGCTCGCCCCGGCCATGAATTCTTAGGGCTCAATGCTGGCCTGGATTTTGAAACAAAGATTGTCGTCAAGACGGATGCGGCCAAACTCTTTCGAGAGTTCCTGAGCAAAAAGGACTGGCGACCGGAACCGATCACTTTCTCAGGTGTCACGGACTGTTATCAACCGGCCGAACGTGATTTTCGACTAACACGGCAATGCTTGGAAGTTGCTCTCCTTTGCAAACAGCCGGTCAGCATCGTTACTAAGAATGCACTTGTACTCCGCGACATCGACTTACTTCAACAAATGGCCGCCGACCGACTCGTTCATGTCTACTTGTCGATCACCAGTCTCGATCCGAAACTCGCTCGTGACATGGAGCCACGTACAAGCATCCCCTCCGCCCGGCTTCGCGCGGTACAGATGCTTTCCGATGCGGGAGTGCCGGTTGGTGTTCTCGCTGCACCACTAGTACCGGGGCTGAACGATCATGAATTGCCTGAGATTCTCAAGGCCTCAAAAGAAGCAGGGGCAATCACGGCTGGCTATATTCTGCTGCGGTTACCACTTACCGTGCAGCCCGTGTTCATTGAATGGCTGAAGCGGACACGGCCCGACGCAGTTGAAAAAGTCCTGGGCCGACAACAAGCAGCACGTGGTGGCAAGCTCAATGAGTCCGACTGGGGCCAGCGAATGAAGGGATCGGGGCCACTGGCCGACCAACTTCGCCAGATGTTCAGAGTGTTCCGGCGGCAGTTCGATCTGGATCACTCAATGCCCGACTATAACTGCGACCTTTTCCAACCACCGCCCAGCAACGACGGACAACTGCGACTTTTTTGACGGCGACTTTTTTACGGCGACTTTTTTGACATGGTCGCGAGGCCAGCTACCACAATTTGGCAATCGCGAGCCAAACTCGGGAAAGTATAAATCGCTGTGGAAGCAGAACCAATACGCGCACGACATCATAGGCACAGGCTGGAAACCTATGCCCCAAAACCTCCCAACATCACCATCGAATCTGCGCAGGAAAATACTCAGCAATCAACTCTTCGTAGAAGGGCCGCAATGCGTCGACGTCCATCCGCTCGTCGCGTTTGGTGTACAAATCATACTGGTTAAACTCACGAACCCACTGCATCGCTTTGTGATCTTCGTCATTCATCAGATGCTGGTACGCACTCTCGCGATGAATCGGGTAGCAAGAGTGATATCGGATCATTGCCAGAGCTGGCGGCGGGAGATAGTCTTTCACGACGTGGAACAAATACTCGTCATGCCCCCACGAGAGCATTACGTTGTTTAGTCCACAATGCGAGGTGTAGATGCCGGTTTGCGATTGATACTCCTGATTGTTCCAGTCCGGGTTGGCCTCAAGCATGCGGTAGAAGACGATTCGCTCACTGTAGCGACAACCAACCGGAAATGTATCACCAACCACGGCCCATTGCGGTTCATTCCACAGGCACAGAATCTTTCCAAGGTCATGCACCAAGCCTGCTAAAATGAACCAGTCAGGTCGGCCGTCGGCCCGAATCGCCTCCGCCGTTTGCAGCAAATGCTCAATCTGCGGCAGATCGATATCCGGATCGCTGTCGTCGACCAACTGATTGAGATATTCCATCGCTTCCCAGACGCCCATCTTGCGACGATTAAGCCCAAGATACTCGGCTCGCTTTTGCCGGACAAAATCGACAGTCTGGTAGCGATGGTTGAGCGCATAAAACTCTCTAACCGATGGTCTCGCCTCCCGTTCGTAGTCACGGAAGCGATCGGTGTCGTCCGAAACCTGTGACAAATCGCTCGACGGATAGCGTTTGAGCAATTCATCATCCCACTCGTCAATCGATGCCAGTGGATTGTCTATTGAATTACGCATCCTCTACTACCTCTGTTCTTGCCTGCGAACTCGCAGTTGATCCAGTGTCACAGCCGCGATAATGATGCAACCGATCATGATATCTTGGATTGCGTTGGTGATCTCAAGCTGCGCGCAGCCGCTGGTAATAACTCCCATCATCAAAGCACCTGCCAGGGTCCCAAGGACGCTACCGCGACCACCGCTCAGGCTGCCGCCACCAATGACGACCGCTGCGATAAATTTCAGTTCGCGACCAACACCTTCGCTGGGACTGGCCATCTTGACTAGTGAAAACGAGTAGATGCCAGCGATACCAATTAACAAGCCGCCGAGTACGTACACCAGTAGCTTCGTCTTCAAGATGTTGACACCACACAACCGCGCGGTCGATTCATTGGAGCCCATCGCAAAAATGTGCCGCCCCAGAACGCTGTACCGCAGCAGAACTGCAACCAATGCCGCTATGAACAACGCGAGAACGACTCCCGACGGTATTCGCGGAAGCCACCCCCAAAACACATGAGGAGGTTTGGTGCTCGTCAAATCAAACAGCCACTGAGGCACCAATTCCGAGCTGACCGAAATCGTCGAGTTGCTTGCCAGTTGCTTGCCCAGACCGAGAAAAATCGTCATGGTCCCAAGCGTTACGATGAACGGCGGAATATTCAGCAGCCCGACCAGAAGACCGTTGGCCATTCCACATGAGGCAGCAGCAATTAGCGTAAAAGCCAGCGCGAGAACAATCGAATACTCGGCCTTCAATGACGCGGCCAGAACCGTGGTGCAAAGCATTGCTGCTGTGCCGGCCGAGAGATCGATGCCGCCCGCAATAATGATCAATGTCATTCCCAGTCCAGCGACTGCGACCGGCGAGGATTCTACCAACACGACACGTAGATTGCGCACGTCTGTGAACGCCCCATAGGCCCAAATCTGGTCAGCGACTGCGAAACAAATCGTCACCAGCAGCAGGGCCAACAACGGTCCTAGCGATTGCACTATCTGCCAAAATTTGCTTTCGTCGGTCTCGTTCGTCATAGCTGGTCCAGATATCGAAGTTCGATCACCGCATCGCTGATGCGAATTAGATAGTGTATCGCGCATCCGCCGTTTCATCAGTCGGTTTTAAGATAGCAGCAGTCCAGACGTTGGCCCGAAAGCGGAACCCATCAGTTGCAATGTGCCGCCACGATAGCCACTCTGGGAAACAACTACATGAATACGGTTCATTCAGAGATTGGTAACCAGCGCAATAGTGCACCGTGGGTGCTGACCTCAAACACGAGTGCAAAACGCTAGATTCACCAGCTACCAAGCGATAGCCTGCGGTCGCACATTCTCGCGATCTATCGGATTACCCGCCAATCGCTACTTGAAGAACCTCAGTTTCAGTCCACTTAGAAACCGGCCTGGTCTCCACCAACCGCCCCGACGCCATGACGCCGAGGGTATCACACACGGCCATTAACTCGGGGAGATAGGAGCTGACAAAAATGATCGATTTGCCGGCCGAGGCCTGCTGGCCGATCAATCGATAGATGGCCGACTTGGTGGCAACGTCGATTCCACGAGTCGGTTCATCTAGCAAGAGGACACTCGCGCCCTGATGAAGTACCCTCGCAATGGCGACCTTCTGCTGGTTGCCGCCAGATAACGCTGAAATTGGTTGTTGGGGACTGCGAGCCTTGACTTCCATCCGCTGCATCCAATCCGTCGATGCGACGCGGCGACGACGCAAATTCAACAATCCGAAATTTGAGTAGGGCTTAAGATGACTCAGGGTGAGATTGTCTTCGATCGATAACTGTTGGGCGAGCCCTTCGCCTTTGCGGTCTTCGCTGACCAGCCCCAGGCCTGCAGCGATTCTACGATGCGGACTCCCACTCCGCGAACTCCCGTGCAACTCTGCCGATCCACCGGAACAGGAGTCGAGTCCAAACAGTAGTCGGAGGGTCTCAGTTCGTCCGGCTCCAATCAAGCCAAACAGACCGAAGACCTCCCCCCGGTGTAAATCAAAGTCTACTTCGACAGGACTGGAGTGGCCTGACAATTGCCTGACCGACAGAATAGCCTCGCCGATGTCATGCTCGACTTTGGGAAACAGTGTGTCGACATCCCGGCCAACCATCAATTTGACGATATCCTGATCGGTCGATCCGGCCAGCTCGCCAGTGGCCACCAATTTACCGTCACGCAGCACCGCGTACTCCGAAGCAATTTCACGGATCTCCTCCAAGAAGTGGCTGATGTAGATGATGGCGATACCGCGCTCTTGCAACCGCTTGATGGCAGTAAACAGCCGCTGAACATCTCGACTTTCCAGAGAACTAGTTGGCTCATCAAAGACAATAACCCGAGCGTCGGAGATCAGCGCCCTGGCAATCTCAACCAATTGCTGCAGCCCAACGGAAAGCTCGCCGACACGTTTCCGCACGTCCAAATCGCCCTGTCCGAGCAGGTCTAGAGCCTCTTGGATTCTCGTTCGCTGTAGTGCCCGATCGACAATCCCGCATCGGGACTGTTCAATACCCAGCATAATATTGTCTTCGATCGATAGATCAGGTGCTAGGTTCAACTCTTGGTAAACGATCGCAACACCCGCCTCGCGTGCTTCGTGCGGGCTACTGGCAGAAAGTGGAATCCCGCTGAGCTCAATCGAGCCTTCATCCGGCGCATGGGCTCCGCCCAGCACTTTCATAAGCGTACTCTTGCCCGCGCCATTCTCTCCGATCAACGCCAGCACTTGACCAGCGTGAGCATCCAACGAAACACCCTCCAGCGCCTGAGTTGCCCCAAACCGTTTCGAGATATTCTTCATTTGTAGCAGTGGAGTGTTCATCCGCAAAACCCCAGAACCCCCGAAAGAGTGATTGCCCACCGCCGGAAAACTGGCTTATGATCCCGTGCAACCCAATCAATCTGGTTTCGTGAAACACGGAATGTAGCACAAATTACACTTCGATCGTGTTTGCTATTCTGCCATCTTGGGTGAGAGGAGACGTTTGTACTCGTCGGTGTCCTTATTCTCAGGTGTAGCCAGATATTCACCGGTCGAAGTAACTGATTCGACGTCTTCGCCATTGATCTTGGCGACGATCGTCAAGACGCTTTGGCGGCCCATTTCGTACGGATCTTGCAACACAATGCCCGATACCGAACCTTCCGAAAGGCCATTAATTAGACGTTCGCTGGGATCAAAAGCAACAAACTTCACCTTTTCGGCTAAACCCGTCTGCACCAGCGCCTCAAGCGTACCGTTGCAGTTGGGCTCACAGACCGCAAAAATCCCATCGACCTCATCACGATATTTGTTCAGTAACTGCGTTGCCGTTCCAAGTGCATCTTCGGTTGTCAGGCCCGCGTATTGGCTGGACGACAGCACTTCGACGCCTTCTGCTTTCTCGACCGCATCCAGGAAGCCCTTTTCGCGCTGCTCGGTGCTTTCACTGCCGACCTTGTAGCGAAGCAAGATGACTTTGCCTTCCCCGCCGATTGCTTCTACCAATCGCTCACCCGCCAACAGGCCACCTTTGTAATTGTCGGTCGCCACATAGCTGACGATTTCAGCCCCATCGCCTAGTCCACTATCGAACACGACCACCGGCACTCCTTCCGCATTGGCCTCCGCCACAACGTCTACCAATGATTCCGAGTGGTTCGGTGCTAGGCAAATCCCATCAACCCGACTGGTAATAAAGTTCTTGACCACCGAAATCTGGCCTTGGGTATCGCCTTCGGTCTCGGGACCTTTCCAAATCACCTCAACACCCCCCAATTCCTCAGCCGCGTCAAGAGCACCGGCGTGGACGGCTTTCCAAAATTCGTGGCTCGTTCCCTTTGGTACCACTGCAATACGGAGTTTCTTGCCACCGGATGAGTCGGCAGACTGATTCTTGCAGCCCAGCGTTGCCGTAAGGGTTATGAGGGCAAA
>DNPC01000106.1 GCA_003501565.1 Planctomycetaceae bacterium
TGTAAGGGGGGGGGGCGCAAGGCGATGCATCGGATTAGAGCTACTTGCTAAACTACAGCTCGCGTACTGAAGAGCTCCTTCCCGAAGAGTTCCTGCCCGAGGAAGAACCCCCATTCCGTCTCCCGTGATGACTAACATGAAGCACGTAGTCCACAACGGATGGGAAATTGAGTTCCGGCGCAACATCCACATGTATTGCCATTCGCTTACAGCTTCAAAACAATGCATGGAACTGCATATTCCCTGCGAAGACACTCCTGATGGGTACCTGGGTATCTGGCCTTATGATTTGGACATTCCCGAATCACGATATCTTGATTTGATCGTTGCACTGCGAGCATGGGCTTAGACAATTAAATCCGATTATCGGCTGTATTTGAAACACGATGAATACGAGGATGGTCCGGATGGAGACGCTGATGACGATGCATCGCGATAATCGGTTAGGCTTCCTACCCGCAGTCGGTCGCCCACCAGAGCCTGCGAGATCCATCCGATGGTACCTATCGCATTCCAAGTGTACGCCTCACGTCGAACGCGATACCGGAAAGTGGGGTATTCACGGGGCTTCGCTGTGCACACCAGCTAGGACGGCTGCCCAACAGTTCTTCGGTAAACCGAAAGACGATGCATGAAAATCCTTATGATTGAACCGGCAAGCGCGGGATGGTAAGCTGTCGTAACGACTCTCATCCACGCTTCCGGTTAATCGCAGTGTTCGGCGATTTAGGATTGATAATGCTTGAACTGGCTCTGATTGTGTTGCTCTTGATCTGTGGAGCCGGTCTGGGTGGGGTGGCTGGAGCATCATCCGGCATTCCGATGCTTGGTTTGTTGCTAGCAGTCATCGGTGGATTCGCCGGAGCGATTCTCGCGTACATAATTTTGTACTACGCTAAGCGCAGAACGTTGAGAACGAAAGCAGCTCTGCCTCGTACGACTGCACAGCCTCCTGTTGGGACACGAGTTCCATTTAGCAAGCGCATGGCAAACTTCCTCAAAATCGAAGAACCTGAATTGCTACGTTCAGATTCACACAAGTCGTCGATGCCATTTTGGTCGCTCCTGGATGTGTACTGGCGACGAACTACAAGAACGGCACAGGAACTTCGAACGATCCTCCTGCGCATCCGGAAGCATTTACGTAGCTCAGAATAATCGACGAACCAACTGTGGCACGAGATTCGCGGAAGTGGGTTTTGCGATGGTAGCTCTCGCGCGGCAAGCACGTGCCTGATTGATTTACAATTAGCACCATCTGTGCTAGCATTGGGCTGGTGTTGCGGATTTTTGCAATGATACGTAAAAATCAAAATGCCTTGCGTATCCACACGAAAGAGATTTCCGATGCCAACCGCCTCTGCCGTATCTCGGTTGCTGAAGCTGAATCTTGAAGTGGCGGACTTCAGTAGTTTCGTGCCGTTTATCCGAAGCGGATTCTCGCGAAAGTGCTTCGACGAATTTCTTTCTGCTACGACAATCGCAAGCGCGATCATGCAGCTTTCCGCATTCAAAAACTTGGCGGAGGACTCAAAGGACCTAACTCCAGAAGCTTCGGACTGCCTGTTGCGTATTGCTCGGGTTTATGCGGAGGCACTTGAACTGTTTGTCAACAAGACAGACGTCGCGCAGTGGATGGTAACCAAGAGTCTCACGTTGGGAGATCAATCGCCATTGGAACTTCTGGATACAACCGTTGGCTTTGAATTGGTGTATCAAGAGCTAAGACGGCTCCAGTATGGAATCGCCGGTTGATGAATGTTTGGCGTACAGCGAAGACAGAGTACGCATCGACTGCATTCACAGGAATTGCCGCGACAAAGGTTGGTGGCCGCTTCAACAGCATTGGTTCAGCGCCTGTGGTGTACACGGCATGCGATACGCTAGCGCTGGCATTGCTGGAAGTTCTCGTTCACTTACACAACCGACTGGTCCCCCAGATTTCAGTTACATCAAGGCCTCAATACCCGATGATGTGTCGCGTGATTTCATAGACATCGATCATCTACCACTCAACTGGCATATGTGGCCTCATCCCGATTCCACTCGTGTGATTGGAGATGATTGGCTTGCTCGGCGAACGAGTTGTGTTTTGTTAGTGCCTTCAGCTGTAACACGTGTCGATTACAACTGTCTGATTAATCCACAGCACCCAGACTTCGGTTTGATCGAAATTGCGCCGCCCATGCCGCTACATTTCGACAAACGTATTGTGGAATCGAACTTGTGAGTAGCTAGCTCGATAGATAGTTAATGACCGTCAATGCTGATGGCCTCTCCCCACACAATGATATGCTCGCTCATTTGGGTAATTATATGCTGCACACAGAGCGGCGGCGGTGCGGCTTGTGGAATGGAGATCGTTCGTGGGGCGGATTTCTCTGGATGTTATGTAAGTGATCGTTAATGAGAGACATGACAAATGCAAGCGCCCCCAATTTACGTTGTGACTGGTGCAACGCGCGGAATTGGACGTTCGGTTGCAGCTGTCTTGGCGGAGCGGGGGCTGCGCGTTGTCGCAGTTGGAAGGTCAGATGATCTACTAGCTTCGCTGCGCGAGAGTTGCGGTCCAGAGTTGACAACCGTTCAGGCTGACCTAACTACCGACGCCGGTGTCCAGAAGGTTGCGGACAGCATTCCGCTCGCCTCCGTCACGGGGATGTCGGCCATAGCCGGAATCGTTCACTCGGCCGGCTCTCTAGTGCCGCTTGAGCCGTACGCTGAAATCGACACTGCAAAGCTCCAGCAACATTTTTGTATCCACGTTGCGGCGCCGATGAAATTGTTCCAAACGATCAACCAAAACCACTCGATCAAACGCATGCTGTTCATCGACAGCTACTCGGCGTCAACGGCCCGGGTTGGATGGTCAGCATATTCAATCGTCAAATCCGCGGCACAGATGGCAGCACGATGCGCAGCGCAGGAGTTGTCGTCAACGCGTACGATTCGGGCGTATCCCGGTGCTGTGAAAACACAGATTGTCGATGAAGTGCTTGCTTCCGATACAGAAACTGCAGGTGTGTTTGCCAGACTGATGGAAAACGGGGAAGTTGCTGAACCTAACGACGTCGCAAAATTCCTTGTCGCGTTGCTAGTAGATGCGCCGGACGAACTGCTCGATGCACAAGATTCGTTCGATTACAACAACCCCACCGATCGTAAGAACGCTGAGCAGCTTTAACGGCGATCAATCATCGTATATTCAGTTAAGCCTGTCATCCGTAGCCCCCAGGATGAATACGAAGTCGCCGGTTCCCTTCAAGTCTTGCATCGCAACCAACTGTGGCGGGACGAACTGCTTGCGGAAAACCACATCGCGATATCAAGTCAATCTGGTGTTATGACTCCACCGAAAGAACTATATCGAACCGCATGATATCAGATACGATAATCGTACATTAACCGATAAATAACACCTCGCTACGCCCATACACGCAGGTTCACTGGTCGCTGGGTTCCGGATTGATGCTAGACGAAAATCCTTATTCGGTACCCAGGCCGCATGGCGAGGAACACCAAGCAGTTGCAGCGGTGGATGAGAAATCGCGTTTGGACTATTCGCGATATGCGAAGGAAGCGCTTTTTCTCCCGAGTCTGTTCATTCTCATCAACTCGATTGCCGGGATCATACTCGACGTTGTCATGCTGCGACAAAACTGGGACGCAGCGGTTTCGAATGGCCGTTCGCACCTGTTCTTGTTTGTCGTGTCCGCACTTGTCGTCTACAACCTACTCATTGCGTTCGGTGCGACTGAGATGATGCGACGCAAGTCATTCACTTTCGCTCTTTTGGCATGCATAATGACATTTGCCCCTCTCTCAACCTGCTGCCTCATTGGCATGCCGCTGGGCATATGGGGCCTAAATTTGCTGCTGAAACCCGGAATGAACACGGCTTTTTCAAGAACAATTTAAGCAGAGTTATACAATGAAAGCGTTCTTGACGACCCTTCATACACGTCCGCGTGGTGCTGTTTGACGGAGTGGAGCAAGTACGGCGAAGAGAGCCATGCTTTGTGAGCCTTGTTCGATGAGCCAAGCTTTGGTCAGCCCTGCTAGTCGCCGCATTGGCTGGGCGATATGCCGATTGAAATCTGTTCCAGTGGTTGAGAGATTCCTCCAGTTTCTAGCTACCAAAGACTACACTTTCGGAGTTGAAATGGTTAACAATCGAGGCTCAGGACTTCTTTGGTACAAAAGCTCGGACTGCGTCGGATAGATTTGGTGGAGCCCATTCAACGCTCTGTACCTGATCTTTTTTAACCGTATACCGCGTTGCATAGGTCCGATATCCCATGGGAGGGCGTTCAATCAGAATGTAGTCTCTCCCGACATGCACGATTTTGCCGAAGTAAAGGGTGTTGCCGTGAAGGTACGAGGCGGATTGTACAAACTTCAGCTCCGGCTCGACGATATCACTTGGCTGCAGCGTTTGTTCAGCACTCTTCAGACCTTCTATGTGTTTTCGCAT
>DNPC01000103.1 GCA_003501565.1 Planctomycetaceae bacterium
CGCGAACGCAGCGTCGCCGTGGATCAACACGGTCATGAATCGAGAGTGTCGGTCGTCGCCAGTTCGATCTTGTTTGGCGCGGCATCGTCCCTGGGCGACCGTATTGACGTATTCCAGGTGGCTAGGATTGAAACAGAGTGAGATGTGAACTTTGGAGCCAGTGCTGGTCGTCCAGTCGCTTGAATAACCTAGGTGGTAGCGGACGTCGCCAGCGCCGCGGTGCATATCCGGAACGGGATCATCAAATGACCAGAAAATATTCTGGCCGCGTTTGCCGAGTATGTTCGCAAGCACGTTGAGTCGGCCTCGGTGTGCCATGGCCATCACGACACCTTCCACCTTATGTTGGCCAGCTTTCTCGAGCGCCAAGTCCAGCAGGGGAATTAAGCTCTCCGCACCTTCAAGCGAAAATGTTTTTGCCCCAACAAACTTACGGCGAACGAACTCTTCAAAAATTGCAGCATCGGTTAGCCGCGAGTAGATCCGGCACTGAACTTCGCGAGACAGCTCGAGCCGGTTTTCACTCGATTCCATCCGGCGCTGTAGCCAATCGCGAATGGTGCGATTGTCGATGTGCATGAATTGCGCACCGATTGAACGGCAATACGTGTTCCGCAGCTTTTCAAGGATGCCACCTAGGGTTTCGGCGTTGACGTATTGCAGGTTCTCGCACGAAAACGGACGGTTGAGGTCTTCATCCCGCAGACCGTACGATTCGGGAGCAAGTTGCGGGTTTCCGGAACCGGCTAACCTGAGCGGATCTAGTTTGGCCATCAAATGACCACGAACGCGGAATTCTCGCACCAGGTTATCTACGCGATCCTGCATCTGCGCTAGCCACAGAGCTTCATCACGGATCGACTTTGCATATCCATCTGGCTCGCCCCCCGCCAGCGCAACCTGCACGTTACCGTGCTCGGTGGCATTCGCGGCGGGGTTGGCAACTTCATTCTGGCCGCGGCTGACTAAAGAGAACTCCTCAAAATAGGTTCTCCAGCCTGGCGAGACGCTGTTGGGGTCTCGCATGTACTGAACGTAAAGGTCATCGATATAGTCGAGGCTGTAGCTATTCATTGAAGCTGTACTGGTTTCCGGCTAAGCCAAAGATCCACAGAGCAATAAAGCACGCAAGCACTGAGCGGGCGGGGCGACGCATCCAGAAGATGTGGTCGGGCTGTTAGTTGCCGTTCGGCCGAAGCTGCCCCGAAGAAGTTTCATCGACTCCCGCGAAAGATGAGTCGGGAAAATGAGCGCACAAGCTGCGAAGATGTGGACAATCCACGGCAGCCAATTAGCGGTAGTCCTACAATCAGGACAATCTGAGCAGTTTGAGTCGCAGTTGGCAAGCACTTGCAAAACCGCAAATACAACAGGAACGCACGTCGATTGAAGCTGTAAGGCGGATGACGATTCCGGAGCCACTCTGAAATGCACAGTGGCATCCAAGAATGTCATTCTCAGGGACATACGCCGAGTCGCACAGACAGCCGATCCATAGCTGCCAGGCCCTAGAATCATATTAGCGAGTCGACTCTGGCTGCAAACCGCCTTCTGGCTGCTTCCTGCCGCGATTCGGGCAGAATTTACAATCCATGCGTCGAAATCCAAAGCAGTCGATGCTGCTATTACTAAACCTGATAGTATTCCCGGTACCAGCCAACAAACTGCTCAAGCCCCGACTCAATCGAGGTTGCCGGTTTGAAGTCAATTAATTGCTCGAGAGCGGTAACATCTGCGAATGTTTCAACCACATCCCCAGGCTGCAGATCCGTCATGATTTTCTCGGCTTCTTGACCTATGCAGTCTTCAAGGACCTCGATAAACCGCGACAGTTCTTGGGGTTGATTGTTGCCGATATTGAACACGCGATAGGGACAGTTGCTAGTTCCAGGGGCGGGCAAGAGCTGATCGAACGTCGGGTCTGCGGCCGGTACCTTGTCAATCAAGCGATGAATCGCTTTCACGATGTCGGTCACAAAGGTGAAGTCGCGACGCATCTTGCCGTGGTTGAACACCTTGATAGGCTCTCCGGCCAGGATCGCCTTGGTGAACAAGAAAGCAGCCATATCCGGACGGCCCCAAGGCCCGTACACAGTAAAGAATCGGAGTCCTGTCGTCGGCAGGCCGTAGAGATGGCTGTAGGTGTGCGCCATCAGCTCGTTTGCTTTCTTGGTTGCCGCGTATAGACTCACCGGATGGTCAACACTATCGTCAACCGAGAAGGGTTGCTTTTTGTTTGAGCCGTAAACACTACTGCTGCTGGCGTACAAGAGATGCTCACAACCGTTGTGCCGACAAGCTTCGAGAATATTGACGAAGCCGACAAGGTTGGAATCAATGTAAGCGTGAGGATTGGTGAGCGAATAGCGCACGCCTGCTTGGGCTGCCAGGTGAATGACTCTAGAAAATCGGTTGGCTTTGAAAAGGCTCTCGGTTGCTGCTCGGTCCTCAAGATCTTGTTCGAAGAAACGAAATCCTGGCCGGCTAAGCAACCGAGAAAGTCGATCACGCTTGAGCGTCGTTGAATAATAGTCGTTGACGTTATCCAATCCGACAACGTCATGTCCCACGTCCAATAGGACTTCGCACAGGTGCATACCGATGAAACCTGCCGAACCGGTAACTAGAATTGGTGCCATGCTGTGACCTGGTACGGTACGCGGAGGATTAGCGCACCGCGACAGAAAGTTTGAAGGACTGGGATTGCCGCAGTGGCAACTCGCTAGTGCAAATTGCGTTACGCCTTGGCGTTGACCTTGTCTTCCTCAAGGAACGGAAGAGAGATCAGGTTGCCAGCGCTGTCGCGGCAATCGCACTCCATATGTTCAGGGAATAATCCTTCGCTACCTAAAATCTGGACATTCGCGCCGGTCGCCTCTTCAATATCGATAACTTCGCGACGCTTTTTGTTGTTCAGATACGCGGCTACTTTGTCATTGACGCGGATGGTCACACGTTTGGCCTTCGGTAGCTGGCAAGCCATCATCAAAATGCGGACGACTTCAATGGCCATGCTTTCGCCGCTCTTAACGACGCCACGACCCTGGCAACACGGGCAATCTTCATAGACGCTCTTTTTGAGACCCGGACGGATACGCTGGCGCGTCATTTCGATCAAACCGAACGGACTTGTGCGCAAGATCTTGGTGCGGGCGCGGTCACGGCGCATAGCGTCGCGAAGGGAGCGTTCCACCTTTCGCCGGTGCGACTCATGACGCATATCGATAAAGTCGTTCACGATGACTCCTCCAAGATCGCGAAGACGGAGTTGTCGAGCGATCTCCTTTGAGGCTGCGAGGTTCAACTGAAACGCATTTTCCTCTGCCGAGTCGTCAGTGCGGAATGATCCGCTGTTGACGTCGATTGCCACAAGAGCCTCTGTTGGATCGATCACAATCGATCCGCCGCCCTTAAGAGGGACGGTGCGACGCTGGATAAGGGCGATTTCTTTTTCCAAATCGTACTTGTGAAAGAGTGGTTCGGATTCGTCATAGAATTTCAAGCGATCCACGTATTTTGGCATTACCAATTCGAGGAACTCTTTGGCGCGATCATAGGCCTTTTTCTCGTCAACCAAGATCGTGTCAATCTCTTCGCTGAAGATGTCGCGAATGGTCTTAATGATCATGTCGCTTTCTTCATAGATGCAGATTGGTCCAGGTGTGTTCTGCACTCGCTTGACAAGCACCTTCCAAAGTCGAAGAAGGTACGCCATGTCCCGGCCAAGTTCTTTGCGGCTTCGTTCCTGCCCCGCGGTACGGACGATAAAACCGAGACCCTTGGGGGGATTCAGATCGAGCAGAATTTGCCGTAGCTCCCGACGATGCTTGTCATCCTCAATCTTGCGGCTGACTCCCACTCGCCCAAGTGCAGGCAT
>DNPC01000696.1 GCA_003501565.1 Planctomycetaceae bacterium
ACTGCGAGACCGGCATCGGATGGCTGCGCTAATCGGTGTATCAGTGCCGACGCTGGACCGGATGGTTTCCGCCGCCGAGATACCGAGCCTAACAATCGGCAATCGGCGACTATTTGACGCTGACGCGGTAATCGAGGCCCTGACACGGAGGGCTTCCGAATGAGAACGAAAAAATACCCCGGAGCGGCTACCGACCGCGACGGGGCTAATCTATGCGAGATGGCAACCCGCAGAGAGCAGTATACGCCGCCTGGGTGCCGATGTCACCGCTGCATGACGGCGGAGGCGGTTCGTATCGCGGATACCCAGAGACGGGTGGTATTTGCCGCACTTTGCGATTCGGCGGGATCAGGTGAGCAATTGCCCCCTATGGCCCTCTACTGGGCGGAGGGTGGCGATGACTAGCTATGCTACGAGGCAGGGACAGCTTGCCCTAATGAGGGCGGTTAGAATTCCTTCTATGGGCGGGATCGGTGGCGGCACCCTGAAGGCAGTACTCAGGTGTATCGACGATCATTCAGGCAAGAACCAGACATGCTACGCGAGCCAAAATACTCTAGCAGCAGAATCATGTTACAGCCGGAGGACAGTAGCGCGGGCGGTATTGGCCCTCGAGCAGTCCGGATTGGTCACTGCCAAGCACCGAATGGGCCGAACGTCTGTCTTTCAGGTGCATTGGTCTGCTATAGCCAACCTGTGCCAAACTGTCACTAGTGCCAATGCGTCGCTGGTGATAGAGAGTCACCTCACCCGTGCCAATGAGTCCGAGACTTGTGACAGGGAGTCACCCGAAGCGGTAGAAGCGCAACTAAGCGGTATATCTGCTGACGCGGAGTTTGACGAATTTTGGGGAGCCGTGACGAAGAAGAAAGACAAGACCGCTGCGCGAAAAGCGTACAAGGTAGCCAGGCGTTTCTTCGGTGCCGAACATATCCTGACTATGGCAAGAGCCTACTACTCGCAGAGCAGCGATTCTCGCTACCTCAAGCACCCCGCAACCTTCCTGCGGCAATGCTTGGAGGACGATCCCGCCGACTGGCAATCCAACCAGATCGGTGAGCCAGTTGGGCTGCCAGCCAGCCCAACCACGAAGGTCGGCAACTACCAAATTAAACCCAAGCGGAGGGAGCGGTATGAGTAACGAGGCACAGTTGACGGAGCTGCGGCGAGAGTGCGAGGAGGGCCTTGTTTCCATCGCTTTGGTGGCCCCCGACGCGATCGCGGGAGCGTATTGGGATGTTTCGCCTGCCGACTTCCTGGATGACGACTTGGGTGCCGTATACGCCATCATTGGCGACCTAACGGATGCGGGGCAGGAGGTTGAATCGCATGCCGTGCTAGTCGAGGCGAAGCGACGCGGCTTGATCGATCAATTAACATCGTCCTACATCTACCGATTGGTATGCGCGGGCTACGCCCCCGCGAACGCCCGCTACTATGCGCAGACCGTGAAGAGGCTCGCGCGTACGCGTCGTATCGTCAACGCTGCCCGGAAGATTGTCCAGGACGAATACGCAACCGATAGCGAACCAGCTGAGTTGTTGGACCGCTTCGAGGCCGCAACGGCTGGATTGCTGACTGACGATGATGCCGGTTTTGTGACTTTTGCCGATGCTGTAACGGAATCAATCTGCGAACACCGTGCCGCACTGGAGGGTAACGCCCGGAGGTTTGGAACAGGGTTTCCCAGCCTGGATGCTATTGTCGGCGGATTCTGCCCTGGTCAATTGATTTTGCTTGGAGGCAGAACCTTCGCTGGCAAGACTGCACTTGCGTTATCCTTCGCAAGCTATTTTGCTACACAGAATCGAGCTACCTGGTTTGTCTCCCTGGAAATGAATCGTCGCGAACTAGCGGAGCGGCTACTAGCCGACGATTGTGGATATGAACTGCGACAATTTACACAATTCGGTCTTACGCTAGAACAGATCGAAGCGATCAACCAAAGCTGTCAGCATTATGCGACGCTACCCCTAGTAATTACTGATCATCCAGCTGAGTCTGTGCGGACGATCCGAGCCAAGGCAAAGCTCCGGAAGTCGCAGGGATTGGACTTCATTGTCTTAGACAATTTGCAATTAGTTACGCCTTCAGATCCGAAGGAACCCAGACGCATGCAGCTGGAATCAACTAGTCGTGAGCTGAAACGACTTGCTAAAGAGCTGGACTGTGTGGTTTTGCTGCTTTGCCAGTTAAACGCAGATGCTGAGGGCAACGAGCCGGACGACCGTCACTACAGCGAAAGCAAGCAGATACTTTCGCATGCTGATTTGGCAATGCTTGCACATCGAGCAAGTAAGACGGATTCAGACTTCCTGCTGAAAATAACCAAGAATCGACGTGGAAAGCCCGACCGTCTTACGCTGCATTTTGACGGTGCCTACCAACGATTTCAAGATCCAGTGTGTGTTGTCGGTGAGGAGTGGCGGCCATAGCGGTGAGCAGGGCCAATCGAAATGCACAGCGAAAATGGCAAGTCTTGCAACGAATTAGAACGGTCTTGCGACTTGTGCCCGGCTGCCGATTTGACGATGTCCGGCGGCGATTGAGTGCTGTCTAGACGCTTCGGGAATCAATCTGTGACACACCAGCACGTGGCTGCCGATATGATGGGATTGCCACGGCTAGGCTTAGCGGCCGAACATCGGCACCCATACCGACCGCCGTGGAGTTTTCTTCAATATGGGTTGATCAACAAATGGGAGTTGATTTCGATGGCTTCTTTGCATAGGCAAACCGGCAGCCGACCGGGCTACAAATTGAGGTTTCGAGATTCTGGCAAACGACAACGCATCCTCTGGCTGGGTGATGTATCAAAACGATCAGCCAATGAGATTATGCGCCATGTGACGGAGCTTGCTGAGTCGCACGGTCGAAACGTGAAGCCCGATGTTGCATCTGTGGAGTGGGCAAACAGTCTAACCGGGCGTATTCGCCAGAACCTCGCCAAGTGGGGCTACGTCGCACCTGAGCGAGAGACGGATTCGACTTCTTTGGTCTGCTCCGAGTTCTTCGAAACATACATCCAGTCGAAGGCGGACTGGAGCGAGCGATCGACTTGCAACTACCGCCAGGCAGTTCGACACTTCAACGCGTTTATGGGGAATGATCGACTGCTTAACGACGTATTGCCACCAGACATAGACGCATGGCGAGTTTGGATGATTCAACAGGGCAAACGTCGCAAGACTCCTGATGACCCCGGTGAGGGCTTGGCAGCCGCTACGGCCAACCGTCATGCGAAACGCATCCGTACTCTATTCAACCAAGCAATCCGTGCAAAACTGGTCAAGTCAAATCCGGTCGACGGTAAGATTGGTGATGAAGTAAATCGAGAACGCGACTTCTACGTGAGTCGTGAGGTTGCCAGCAAATTCGTCAAGCAGTGTAACGACGATCTGAACCCTGAATGGGCGCTGATTTTCGGACTGTGCCGATACTGCGGTTTCCGTTGCCCAACCGAAGTACTTCGGCTTACCTGGGCTGATGTGGACTGGGAGAACGGTAAGTTGCGAGTTGATTCGCAGAAAACCGGGCTGCGCTATTGTCCGATTTTCCCAGAGGTTCGCCCATTACTGGAGGCAGTCTTCGAGCAGGCACCTGAAGGTACCAGCCATTGTATCCGGCAGTACCATGGGGCAGAAACTAACCTGCGAACTCAGTTTCTGCGTTTTCTGAATCGAGCAGGAATCCCTCCTTGGCCCAAGCCGTTTGTGAATCTCCGGGCAAGCTGCCGGACAGATTTGCAGGAGTTGTTTCCATCGCACGTTTGCGATACTTGGCTGGGACACTCTAGCAGAATCGCGAACAAACACTACTTGCAAACGACGGATCTTCACTGGGAGCGTGCGTTGAAGGCTGGTGGTAACACCGGTGGTAACATCAGTGCAAATCTATCCGCCTCTAGGGAAATCGCCCGTTCAGAAAACCCAGCAAAAACAGCGGCTGAGGCTGGTGGATGCTCGGGCGATCCACCATTAACACCCACGGCAGGATTCGAACCTGCGACCTTGGCATTAGGAATGCCGTGCTCTATCCAGCTGAGCTACG
>DNPC01000309.1 GCA_003501565.1 Planctomycetaceae bacterium
CTCGACGACGCAAAGACGTATCTGCCGCCATCGAGCGAGAGGTGGTAACGAACTACTACTGCTGAGAAATGAAGGAGCGTCTGAAGTCAGGAGCTCCAATCCCTATCACGTCTATCAGGAATTGTCACATCGTCGGGGAACCAGAGGCGAAGATGCGACTCGCAGGGAGAAACCCGCCCCAAATCGATTGCAAGATACTCCAGCCAGCGAAGTGCTGAAATTGGATTGCCAAGTCGTCGCAGTCGTTGAATGAATTGGGCGTGGCGAGGTTCCAGAACAGCCCAGAAACACTCAGCATTCTCGCGGTTCGCACGTTTCAACAGAAACGGCAGTGCGTGACTGGTTTCAAGAACTAATTGCTTGAGTCCTCGACGGTCAGCGATGGCAATCCATGAATCGTTCATGTCGCATGCGTACCACGTTTCAGATTGCATTTGCAAATGCGGCGCTCTATCGAAGGACTACAGCACAACTGAGTGGACGATCCCGTTTTTCACGGCTGCAGAAAATGAGGTTGTATCGCTAATTGATGCTCGCTGTGATTTCTGCAGGAATAGAGATGGAACCCGCATTGCGGCAGTTCTCACCTTGCACGCCCTGGGAGACCCAGTGGAGTCGCAGGACCGTTCATGTCGAACAGAACACCGGTTGAGGGGCGACGGCCCCGAAGAGAGGTATCGGAGGTTGAAGAACCAAAAACGCTGATGCCTTCGGCTTCCTGGAATAGCAACTTCACCTGCAGGTCGATCGACTCGTCCTTCGCTGCCAATCGCTTCTGCAGGTTGGCTTCAGTCTCCTGAACCTTGCGTTTGATTCGGTCCAGTTCCTCGACACGGTACTGCATGTCAGCCAGAAAGAACTCGTTGAGCGCTTTTCGCATCAGCTCTTCCTGCTTCTTGCGATCTTCACCTCCGGTCAGTCCGGCCTTCAGTTCCTTGACCTTTTGCAGTGCCTTTTCCCGTTTGGGAGTTGTTCTTGAGGGCTTCGGGGGAACCGCTGCTGGCTGTTGCTGAGAAGAGATTCGTCGAGGAGGCCCTACGGGTAAACTGAGATCGCTCAAATTCTCGTTCCTCAGAGCGGTGGTCTTCAACCTGGCTTTCTCACGATCGTTGAGGTTTCGGATATCGTCCAGCGACTTTACCTCACTTGTGAGTTGCGTGGACTTGAGCTGATCGCTGACCCCGAATCCTGCAGACTCTTCCTGAGCGATGGCAAAGCTTGATGTGCAGAGCAACGCAAACGTCAAAGTGGCACCGATACGGGCTGCACGGCTGTGTCGTTGTGAAATCAGATTCATCTTCTTGTTTCCTCAATTCAACGGCGACTCAGTTTTCGGAGACTGCTGCAATTGCTCGAGTCGCTGAAGGAGCGATTGCAGATCGGTGGTGTTTGGCTGATCCACTGGAGAAATCGAAACGGGCTCTGCCAGTGTGTCGAGTTGTCGGTGCATACTTTCGATCGATTCGTTGAACGCATTCGATTCATTCACGTCGAACACAAGAAATGCGTTTGCCGGAACATGCGTTTGAGGTTCGGTCGTATCGCGGGGCTGCAACTTTTTCGATGGTTGTTCGAAGCTGGCCGGATTGGTTTCGCTTGTGCCTGAACTCAGCACAGCGATCGCGGCCGCACTCAAAACGAGGACACTTGCACCAACAGCCGCCAATTGTCTGGGGTACCGGTAGTACCATCGCTTGACTCGATGCAGCATCGAACTTCGAGGCTGCTGGACACTAGCAAGTATCGCGGCCAACCGGTCGTGTACTTCTTCAGCCGACGCGATCCGTTTCGCCGGACGTTTTTCCAGCAATTGATCAACCAGCACCGAAAGCTCGTCGGGCACTTGATCGGCGACCTGCCACAACGGTTTGTGGCGGTGCGTGCAGATGCGATTGAGCACTCCCATCGCTCGGTCGGCGCGGAACGGCGGGTGTCCGGTTGCCATGAAGTAGATCAGCGAGCCCAGACTGAACAAATCACTTTGGTGGTCGGCAACGTCTCCATTGGCCTGTTCGGGCGACATGTACGCTGGCGTTCCGGCGATCACACCGGTTCGAGTCAGACTGGCATCGTCGACGGTACGAGCGAGTCCAAAGTCGGTGATCAGAACGCGTTCGATTCCGTTTTCGAGCAGAATGTTGCTGGGCTTGACGTCGCGGTGGACCACGCCTTGTTCGTGAGCGGCCGTAAGACCGGATGCGATCTGGCTGCCGATGCGGAGCAACTGTCGGACATCCAGCGGACCATCGCGGTCGACACGATCCTGAAGGGATTCGCCCGCGACGAATTGCATCACCAGGTACGGTACGTCCTGATCGGCTTCGACGTTGTGGATGGCAACCACATGTTCATGCACGACCGCGGCGGCGGCCCGTGATTCTCGAGCGAACCGCTGGCGAGCCGCACCGACCCCGGAAAGATGCCGAGCAAGCACTTTCACGGCCACTGGTCGGTTGAGTTCGGTGTCGAACGCTTTCAGGACGATCCCCATTCCGCCGGCCCCGATGACGCGCTC
>DNPC01000046.1 GCA_003501565.1 Planctomycetaceae bacterium
GACCGGGAACCGGTCGCAGCCGCAACCTTACCTGGAGCTGTGACTGAATCCCCGGTCGACTAACTTACGAAAGGTGTGGTGCGGGAGCTGGCGATTTCGAGCAACGAAAATCGAGCAAGTGGATTTCGACGCTCTGGTACCCGCGGAACTCGTTGATCACGGGACGGAACACGATGTCGATCGGGCCTTGTATCGCCTCTAGTTCCGGTAGCCAGCTTTCTGCCTTACCAAAATTGACAGCCCGCAATCGTTTGCCATATTGCTCAACTTGCATACTCAGGTGCATCCCGCTGGCACCGAGCGGTTTGGCAGCATCGACAATGTTGACTCCTCGAGCGTAGAAGACGGGGCGTGGGTTTTCGGCACCGAACGGTCCCAACTGCTCAAGCTGCAGTGTGCTGGTCAAATTGAGCTGGTCGAGTGTCGCTTCCGCATCAATCTCGATCGCGTCGATGCCCCCCGAATCTTCCGATTGTTCTGCGACCGCTTCTAAGAATGCAGATCGGAACGCAGCCACATTACCTTCCTCGACTTTCAGCCCTGCGGCAGCCGCGTGACCTCCGCCGGCAATCAGTAGATCGCTGCACTGCATAAGCGCTTCATGCAAGTTAACTCCGTTGGGACTCCGCGCTGATCCGGTACCCGGCTTAGCACCTAGCTTGTCGAGTGCGATCAAGACGACTGGTTTCTGATACTTCTCGGCAAGTTTGCCAGCGACGATTCCGATCACTCCGGGGTGCCAACTTGGTGACGCAAGTACAAACGCAGGATCGGACTCTGGACAATGCGTCTCCTTGAGCTGTTTGCCAGCACTCAGGTTGATGCTTCGTTCCAGCTTCTGCCGGTTAGAATTCAATTCTTGGATATAACTCGCCAGTGCGTCTGCCCGAGATTCGTCCTCGGTTACCAGCAGTTCGACTCCTAATTGAGCTTGGCCTAGCCGTCCCGCGGCGTTTAGTCGTGGTGCGAGGGTAAAGCCGATGACGTCGGCGTCCAGGAGCTTCTTGCCGTCGAGCTTGTTTAGCTCCATGAGTTTGCGAATGCCGAGCGAAGGGCTTTTAAGCAACGTCTTGAGACCGTTGCGAACGATCACGCGGTTTTCGTCCTTGAGCGGAACGACGTCGGCGACCGTTCCCATGGCCGCCAACCCAACGGCACTGAGCAGAAAGTCGCGAAGATGATCAGCAACTTTCACCGAACCACTTTTACGTTGGCACAATGCCCAAGCGAGCTTGAATGCGACTCCCGCTCCACACAATCCGGTGAACGGGTACTCGGTGCCTGGCAGCGCGGGATGCACAATCGCCTCTGCCTCTGGCAACGTTTCTGCGAAGCGGTGATGGTCGGTGACAATAAGGCTGAGCCCCAGTTCTTTGGCACGCTTGGCAGGTTCCAAGCTAGCGATACCGCAGTCGACTGTGATGATAAGTTGTTTGCCACGCGCGGCCAGTTTCTCGACGGAATCAACGTGCAATCCGTAGCCTTCTTCCATCCGATTCGGTAGGTGATATGCAACCTTTGCATCAAGCAGTTTCAAACAACGATACAAGATGGCGGTAGCTGTCATGCCATCGGCATCGTAGTCGCCGTAAACCACGATTTCTTCACCGCGATCGATTGCTGCCCAAATTCGCTCGACGGCATCTGGCAGTCCAGGGAGTTCTTCGGGTGCGCGTAGTTCTGTGAGTTTGGCTGATAAGAAACGTTCGACCGCATCGGTGCCATCGACAGAATGCTTCATCAGCAGTTGACCGATGATCGGTGCGACGGAGTGCTTCTTGCAGAACAGATCTATCTCAGCCTGGTCTTTTTGCGGGAAACGCCATGGCCTGTGATCACCAGCAGCGGATTCCCCTGGTGCAGCTTCTTTGGATGGGGTCGATCGAGAAAGCGGTTTGCTCGTCGAACGCACAGTATCGGACATGGGGCATCCTTTTCCAGTGAAGTTGCTTCCGGTGCTTTTGGGTGTACTTCGTCCTGATCGCCGAGCAATTTTGCGGGGGCTCGGTCAATCATTCTAGTAGCTGCGTAGTTATCCACTCAGCGATGCGACTACGTTTCGACCTCTGTGGGAGCCAAAATCAGCGCTTCGTCACTACGTCCACTCCAGGTCGGGATGGCGCACTGTGTTGCTTTCCAACCACGGTGTACGACCGTGCCCTCACCCTGCCCGGCACCGCTGAGGCGAACTAGGTTGGGGGAGGCCGAAGCATCGACGGCTAGCTTCCCACCCTCGTCCACTTCGCAAAGTGGCTCAACGGCAAACATGCGATCAAGTGTTGCTCTCGAGTCTCGCAGCACGTCCCGGGCTGCTGCCCCAACCTGTGCATCCGAAAAACCGTCCAGAGACTCCTGGACTAGATCCAGCAGCCTGGCCTCTCGCTGCAGCGTGCTGAGAAGAGTGATAGCATCGCTCCGGGCGGGCTTCTTGGGTTTGGGAGTCGGTTTTGCTTCAGCTGCCGGTTTGGAATCGATAGCGGGGCCAGAAAGAGCTTGCTCAATTCTCTTGGCAGCCTCGCCGCCCCCTAGGGCTGCAAAGAACGCTCGAAACGCTGTTCCAATCGCCATATTAGTCCTCTTCTTCGCGCCGCAACCAAAGTCTTCCACTGAATCAAAGAGGATATTTTACGCACGTTAACCAATGCTCGTTAGTCCCAAATCGAAAACTCGTTATCCTGGAATAGCCGACAGGAAGAGAACCGCGGCTGGCTAGGTATTACTTGTTCACTTGAGATTGAAGGACTCCCAACCATGTCTTGCTCACTATCCCGTGCCCTCACGCTGACCGTGCTAGCGCTGGCATGCTGCAATTCGATTGCGGTGGCGGAAGACTGGCCGCAATGGATGGGCCCGGATCGTGATGGACGGTATACGGAGACTGGCGTAATCGAATCGATCCCGGCCGGCGGACTGAAGAAACTTTGGAGTACTCCCGTTGAGGTTGGGTACTCGGGCCCAGCAGTCGTCGGCGACAAAGTCTACGTGACTGACTATGTGAAGGAATCGGGCGAAATCGAAAACAAACCGAGCAGTCGCGACAAGCTTACGGGCCGCGAACGCGTGCTCTGCTTAGATGCAAAGACCGGAAAAATCGTCTGGGAACACTCCTACAAACGCAGCTATGCCGTTTCATTCGGAGCGGGACCTCGCGCGACGCCAACCGTGGATGGTGACCACGTTTTCATCCTCGGCACGGAAGGGGATCTAACCTGCCTGGACCGGCACAGGGGCAAACCTGTTTGGCACAAGTCACTAGTCGATGAGTTTCCCGCGGCGGAAGGCCCAATCTGGGGTCACTCTGCACACCCCTTAGTGGTTGGTGACAAAGTGTTCTGCCTGGGAGGTCCGGAGAGTGTTGCCGTGGCCCTCGATCGAAACACCGGCGAAACCATTTGGCAAACACTTACTTCGTCCGAAATCGGCTACTGCCCTCCTGCAATGCTTGAGCTAGGTGGCAAACAGCGTCTGATGATTTGGCACCCGCAATCAATCAATGCTCTTGATCCGGAGACTGGCGAAGTAGTCTGGACAGAGCCGCTGAAGCCATCTTACGGAATGTCAATTGCTGCCCCGCAGCTTGAGAACAACTACATGTACGCAAGCGGAATCGGTAACGCAGCAGTTATGCTTCAGCTTAACGATGCTGGCCAGCCGACGGAACGTCTTTGGGAAGGTGGCACTGGTCGGGGAGTCTACGCTGGCAACGCAACGCCGATCTTCTCGGGCGGGATGATTTTCGGATCCGACTGCGGAAGTGGAAAGTTCCTGGCAGTCGACGCGAAAACCGGTGAGCAAGTTTGGGAAACGTACGAGTTGACCTCAGGTGGCACGCGCCGTGCCTCTCATGGCACCGCGTTTGTCGTCAAGCATCCCGAGCAGTACTTCATCTTTACGGAAACCGGCGACCTGGTCTTGGCAGATCTCAATCGAGAGGGTTTCAAGGTTAAAGGCCGCGTGAACTTGGTCGAGCCGACGAACAGCTGGCAGGGCCGCAACGTGGTCTGGACGCATCCGGCCTATGCGAACCGATGCATCTATGTTCGCAATGATAAAGAAATCGCCTGCTTCGATCTATCAGCAAATCAATAAACCTGATCGAACAAAAAAACGCGTCAGTGGCAACTGACGCGTTTTTATCTAGGTGCACTTTGTTCTGGTGACGACGTGGCGAATCGTCACCTTGTAGAACGGTTGCATCGCTGCCGAGCGTTTACTCCGCCTACGCGGGTGACCGCTCACTCGGCGTTCAACGCATTCGCATGTGCGCAAATCGCTCTAAAATACGTCAAGGATGAAGTGGTGCCCCCAGTGGTAGCGTCGATTGCTTGGATAGTAGTTGTGCCAAGCTCGGTTGTACACAGGAATCTGCATCTCGGGTGGATAGCGGTAATATAGGCTGTCGCTACTTTGGTAGTATTCGCTACCCCGGAAGTTCTGTGGGTAGAACACGTAGGGGTAGTGGTAGAACCTTGAGCAGTCACGATTGCTGGCCGCTCCGCCCCACGAACGACCGTAAGCCATCGCTTGTGGTGTCGCAGCGTACCCAGGTGCAGCGGATGCGTAGTTCTGACCGTACGACGCCAGCTTCGCAGGCGGGCTTGCTTCTTGACCAGTGACGTTGCTAGCGGTCTTGGCCGGCGTCTGAGCCTGAGCAAAACCGCCAATCAAGCTGGCACTAGCCAAGGCGAGTGACAATGTTAGTTTCTTGAGCATCGTTGGGCCCTCTTCGGCTATGTTGGTGCGACCACCAAGTCCGTCTTGAACGAAACGCGAAATTGTCACTCGCGCCGACCCACAGGGACTTGTTTATCACGGCTGGAATAGTGGGGTAAGCTCGCAGCGGGAGAAGTCGAGTTACCATGGTTAGGCTCTGCCTCCAGCAAAGTCCTCCAGCCGGCACTGTTGGGATCGGCAACCGCCAGATACGGAGTTGAAGGAATATCCAGCACAAACCGCATTACTCGCACTTCCCCCGAAGATACGCAAACTTTGCGGCCTCATCGAACCTTCAGCCGCTTTTGCAGGCGACTGAAAGACGAACTGGCGAGCCCCAGCGCCAACGGATCCCAGCCTGGCGGGAATGACCAAGCTAATGCCGGGCGTCGCCGCGCAATTGCGTTTCCCCCGATCCGTCCACGCTCAAAAGCTGGAGGTGAACGGTGACGAAGAGCGTCACGCACAGCTGGATTACCGATAGCGAAAGTCCCCATCGACCCGTCAGCCAATACACTAGTATCGATGTCGTCACCGTCGAGACGATGATCGCCTTGGCGGCCACGGAAGGCCGTGCATCTTTGGTGTACCGATACGCCGAAATTCCTGCGACGAACATTGCGATCAGGTGGAAGGGAAGCATCAGAATTCGCAGACTTGGAATGGAATCCAAATACGATAATGTCTCAGCAGGTTCGGGACGGGCGGTTTGGACTGCAGCCTAGCTTACCATGCTTAGTTGATGCAGTGTTTGCTCAATGTCAGGCACTACTTCATCCAAGTTTGCATCGGTTTCGATAGCAATTGAAACATGGCCAGAGACGGTTGAGCGTATGTACTGAAAGAAATTCCCGTAGCGGATAAGAACATAATTCAAACCGCCACAGTCAAGCTCGCCGCGATTGGTAGCGAGTGAGAGAATCGCAGGGTTCACAAACAGCTCTTCGTATTTGTCGGATTCGCTCTCACTGGGAGAGTCCAGATCATCGCGCTGGTGCAGCTCCACGCTGGATCCATTTCTGACCGCGACATACCTAATTGCCGGGCTTGATTCGAACAGCGCATCGTGAATTTTTGCTTTCATGCCCTAAGCCTAACAAACTCCAACATCCTTAGGCGGTGTTGGATGGTAGCCGTGGGGCGTAGGCCCACGGGTTTTTGAGCAGGACGGAAACAACCGGGAACCAGTCGCAGCTCCACTACTTGGCGGAGGGCTGCGACCGATCCCTGGTCGACAAGCATATGCATTCGCTACCGCGGGTCGATCGACGGCGATCGTCTGCCATCCCGTTAGTATGATGCGGACTAGAGCACGTCGCTGCACCGCACGAATCGAAAAATCAAATTCTTTAGACTCAGCCCAAGTCACAACTTACTCTGGAGCCTCAAAGCCAGCTTTGGGCTGCTGGAGGGTTTGGAGGAAGTCGTTGTCGGTGGTGAAGATGAGCTCGGTGTCGCCAGAAATCGATTTTTCGTAAGCTTCCAGTGTACGCACAAAGGTGTAGAACTCGCCAACTTCGCTGATCGCGTCGGCATAACGCTTGATCACTAAAGCATCTGCGTTACCCCGAATCTCACTGGCTTGCTTTTGCCCGTTACCCTTGATCTCCTCAATTTCGGCATTCGTCTTGTTGAGGATCTCATTCTTCTTTTCCTCACCTTCCTTGACGATCAACGTGCTAATTGCCTCACGTTCAGTCTTCCAACGATCAAAGGTGCGTCGACGGACAGCTTCCACAAAGTCGATGTGCGAAATGCCGACTTCGACCAGCTCGATACCACGGTTGACTTGTTTGGCGTCTCCTTCGACTTCGCTCCCACCGGTAGCCAGTGAGCGACTTGCGATCGCATTGATTTTGTCGAGGATCACGCTGCGTCCCGCCACATTCTGCTTGACGGTCTTGGTTGAGTCGACTTCGGCAACTCCTGCTTCCGCCTGAAGTTTCTTGAGTTGCTCTTCACCAATATCCAAGATCGCCAGCTTCATTTCCCGGTCGGTACTGCGTACGAGGTCCTCAAGGTCGTATGTGGTAATGACATCTCGGATAGCACCGCGGGCGAATTGTGCCACGCGGTTTTCTGCGTTGGACATCGTTCGCATTCGCTGGACGAAAGCAATCGGATCATTAATTCGCCAAACGGCCCACGGAATGATCTCGATCTTTTTGTTGTCCTTCGTTGGCAGGTCAGGCACCACCTCAGATTCTTGATCGCCCCAGAACTGCAGAGTCCTTGGGAATTTACGGACCGATTCCACAAGGGGAACTTTAAAGTAAAGCCCAGGTTCGTTACACGCACGTACCGGTTCACCGAAACGCAATACAACACCTAGCTCGCGTTGATCGATGGTGAACACAACGAATTGTGCCAGCAACAAAAGGACTCCGATACCCGCAAGGCCTCGAACGATGTTTTGCATCAGTTTTTGTGTCATGATTTCGCTTTTGTATTTTTGATAGTAGGAAGTTTGCAGTGGTCAGTCGACACGCTCTAAAGTGCCGGGGCTCCTGGCTGAGTTTCAATCTCACACTCAGCGCCCAGGTGTCGCCGAACCTCCAAGCTGTAGTAGCGGTAACATCCCCTTTAGGTCTTTGTCGATGACCAATTTGCGGCCACCGCTTGCAAACACCCGTTCCATCGTTTCCAAATACATCCGTTCCCGAGTGATTTCAGGAGCCAGTTTGTAGCTTTCATATTTCGCGAGCAACGCCGCAATCTCACCTTCGGCCTCCGCAAGTCGGCGGGCAGCATATCCTTCCGCTTCTCGGATGAGTTTATCGCTGTCAGATCGAGCGATCGGAAGCAACGAATTGCGCTCACGTTGGGCTTCATAGACCAACTGCCCCTTTGTTTGAATCGATCCGTTGACCGCATCGAAGGACGGCTTTACCGATTCAGGTGGCGTGACTCGTTGAAGTTGTAAATCCGAGATTTCAATTCCGGCTTCGAATTTCAGGAGTGCTTCACGCATTTGGTCGAGTGCGGCGAGCGCGATCTCTTCACGCTTGACTGTCAGCGTTTCATCCGCAGAGTAGTCACCGACAATTCGGTGCATCGTCGATCGAGCGACAGCAATCAAAGCTTGTTGCACGTGGTCTTCGTCGAAACAGAAAACGAACTTTTCAGGATCGGTAACGCGATAAAAGACGTTCCATTCCACCACCGCGGCATACAAGTCGCCGGTTAGGATCAGCGCTTCTTCATTGTTGCGGGTCGCGTAAGGATCGGACCAATCACCCATGCGTTCTTGGTGCCCCCACGGCAGCCGCATGCTTTTTTCACTTGTGTCGACCAGCACGGCTTTTTCCACCAGCGGAATCTTAAACCTCAGGCCCGGCGGCTGAGTGGATTGGTATTTGCCGAATCGCATCACCACAGCCTGTTCGTGAGCGTCGACAATGTACGCCGCACTCCAAATCACATAGGCTGCAACCAAGAAACCGAAAACGAGAGCCACGTAGCTGACCACTTGTTTTGGCGACGGTGGATCAAAGTTGAGTTGATTGGACATATCCGATTCGATTCTGATGGTTTCAAGTTCGTCTTAAAAACACGGAAGTTGCAGTTCGATACAACTTCCCCAACATCCTTGGCCACAACCGCGAGCCAACTAGGCGCGATAACCTGCCACTCGTACCGACAACCGACAGTCAC
>DNPC01000833.1 GCA_003501565.1 Planctomycetaceae bacterium
GACGCGTTTTGCGAAGGTTGCTTGGCTGGCGCCCCAGGCGTGAGATGCCGCAGTTTGGCTACTAGCAGCGGTGTTAAGTTGACATTGGCGAGAGTCTCACGCCGTAGGGTAGCATCGGTTAACTGTGGGGCGACCGATACGGTTGGGCGATTGCGATTAACTTCCTGCTGCCTCAAAACCCCTGCAGCCAACATTGCGTCTAACAGCTGAGCAGCCTCGGCTTGTTTGCAGTGTTTCAGTAACCCAAAACCACTCAGACGATGCAGATTCAGTTTCTGCACTTTGGCATTCTGCGAACCACACAAATATTGAGCGATCAGAATTTTGCCAAGGCGACCATGGATTCGCTCGATAGCATCCAGTACCTGTGCCAGGGCTGCGGTGGGAGCAACCTCCTTCGCTGACTGCTCACCATCTTGTCCATCCGCTTGCCTGGCGTCGCCGGCTTGTTTATCGGCGGAGGTTTTCAAACCACTGGCCGCACCGGTCTGATTGGCGGCCTCACTAGTTCCCGCCGTCTCATCGACTGCGAATTTCGGCCAGCCGGGTTGGCGGCCACAACGATCGCATCGCATGCAATTCTCTGGCGAGGGATCACCGAAGTACTTCAAAATCGTCGATTGTCGGCACAGCGGCGACTGGGCGTACTGTACAACGTGGTTCAATCGATCCATTTCGGCTTCCTTGCGCTTCTGGAGTCCAGCGTAGTCAATACTCAACTCGCTAAAGGGTACTCCATGCCGACGGAAGTGGATTGCTCGCCCGCGGAAAGGCGGAATGTAATCGACTTGCTCAAGTTTTCCGATCTCGCGAAGGGCCCGGTTCAGCGTATCGCGTTGTAATCCTGATTGTTGCAACATCCACCTAGGATGCACGGAAACTTCTTCACCACGTCGATCACCGACAACGCGTTCGAGCATTCGAAGAACTTGACGCCGAATCTTTGCTTCTTTCGGCAACAAATCGACCAGCGACGGCAGATTGCCATCAATCCGAACTAGTGCCATCCCGCCACCCATCTCCATCCGCCGAAGCACTTCTGTTCGGGCCAGGACTTGGATCGCGCTACCGATCGCCTCAGGCGAAACACTCAGACCGAGATGATCACGAATTTCCTCAAGCGTCAGCTCGATCGGATCCTCCTCGCGCGAGCACAAGAACTCATAGACGCTGGCGATCGTTTGACGTGTCGGATAATTGTTCTCAATAAAGAACTCTTGGATGTACCGATCTTGGTAGGTATACAACAACACACACTGACTCGGCAGACCATCACGCCCTGCCCTGCCCGCTTCCTGGTAATAGGCCTCCAGTGAGCCAGGCATGTTGTAGTGGATGACGTAACGCAAATCTGATTTGTCGATACCCATCCCAAACGCATTAGTAGCGACAATGATTTGAAGCTCACCGCGCATGAATCGCTCTTGCACGGCCTTGCGATCCTGAGGCATCAATCCGGCGTGATAAACACCGACGGATAGATTAGTCTCCTTCCGTATCATTGCGACCAACGCATCACAACGCTTGCGTGTCGCTGAATAGATAATCCCGGCCCCGTTCTGCCGAGCCAGAAAGCGTTTGAGCTCTTCGTCTTTCTCGCGATCACTTTGGCAGGCAACGACACCGAAGTGCAAGTTGGGTCGCGCAAAGCCGCTCATAAACTGCTTGGGCCTCTCGAGCCCTAACACCGACACGATATCTTCACGGACTCGCGGGGTCGCAGTGGCAGTCAATGCAACCGTCTGTATCCCGCCCAGCCATTCGCGAAACTTGCCAATTCGCGTGTAGTCAGGCCGAAAGTCGTGTCCCCACTGGCTGATGCAATGCGCTTCATCGATCGCGAGCAATTGGATCGGCGTCGCGCGTATTGCTTCAAGAAAACGACTATTGCGCAGTCGTTCTGGCGCGACATACACCAAGTTGTACTTGCCGGATGCAACATCCTGCAGTCGCTCTTCCTGTTCACCATGCGAAAGCGTGCTGTTGATCAACGCTGCCGGAATGCCCAACTGCCTAAGTCGGTCAACTTGGTCCTTCATCAGCGCGATCAGCGGCGAAACAACAATCGTGAGCCCCGGCCGCACAATGGCCGGCAACTGATAACATAGACTCTTCCCGCCGCCCGTCGGCATTACACACAGCGAGTCATCGCCTCGCACGATCGACTCGATCACCTCCCGCTGCCCCGGCCGAAACGCGTTGAGCCCAAAACGCTGCAGTGCTTCATCGAGCGTGCTAGGAAGTTGAACCATGAGAAACTTCGGTAGGCATAAGTAGTGAATTTTTATCCGACCGAGATTCTACGTGATTTGGCCCGCGCCCACGAGTATCACTGTTCAGACACAACTAACCTTCACAGATAACCGTGACGGTGGCGACATTCTCAGTCCAGCCGGCTGACCCATTTCCCACAATACTCTTGGTTCCTTTATGCCCATCGAAATCCAAGTTGCGTTTCTACCCTGCCACCTAGAATCCGCTCAGATCGCAAGCGTGGACGTCGCGGTGGTAATTGATACCTTTCGGTTTACAACCACCGCTGCAACCGCACTGGCAGCGGGTGCCGAGTGCGTGGCGACGACCGATTCTGTCGAATCCGCGCGTGCAGCCGCCGCACAAGACGCATCCTGGCTTCTGTGTGGAGAACGCCATTGCAAGCCGATCGATGGTTTCGCAATGGGAAACAGCCCGCTGGAATACACTGCAAAACGAGTTTCAGGTCGTAAGTTATTGTTCACTACGACCAATGGCACGCGGGCTGTTACAGCGGCCAACGGGGCACCACAGGTTTGGCTCGCCAGCCTGGTCAATCGACATGCAGCGTGCCGAGCAATCGGTGACCTTCGAGAGTCCGGAGTAGATCCAAACGTGATGATTATCTGCGCTGGTACAGATGGGATGGTCGCCACGGAAGACGTGCTCGCCGCTGGGGCAATCATCGACTCAGTGAGTATGCAAGAGCCCAAGACGGTAGCCCGTGGTGACAGCGCACACCTTGCACTCGCAGCCTGGCAGCGATTCGACCAGAAATCAGATAAGCAGCAGCTTGCCCTTCAAGATGTACTCAAACTGGCAGCCGGCGGTGCTAACCTTATCAAGCAAGGCTATGCCTCCGACGTCACCTTCTGTTCAAAGCTGGACAGCATCAATGCAGTACCGATCAGCCAAGGCAAGAATCTTGCCGAACACATCTTTACGTTGTGACGACGTTTTAGTCAGCTCTTGACCGTCTAACCGGAATACGATTCGAACGTATGGTTAGTGCATCGCGGCAATGATCTCAGTCGCTAGATGAGCAACTTCCTCGAGCCGGGCGTCCGAATCCTGGATTTCACCATCGGCCAAGCGCCGCACGATCGCTGAGCCAACTATCAGGCCGTCCGCGACAGGCGCCAGATGCCTTGCGTGCTCAGGCGTACTGATGCCAAAGCCGATACACACCGGAACATCCGTTTGGTCCCGCAGCCAAGAAACTTTGTCAGCCAGGTCAGGGGGCAGCTGATTCCGTTCACCGGTGATACCAGTCACCGACACAAAGTAGACAAACCCAGAGGAACCCTTGGCGATCTCGAGCATTCGCTCAGGCGGTGTGGTTGGGGTCACCAAGTGAATTAAGCTGAAGTCTTGGTCCTGGCAAATCTCCCTCAGTTTTCCAGCCTCTTCGACGAGCAGATCGGGTACGATTGCGCCCGCGAAGCCAGCTGCCCGGGCAGACTGCACGAATTTCTCCAAGCCGATTCGGAGAATGATCGAATAGCTGACCATGCACGCCAGTGGACAATCAAGTTTCGGTGCGATCTGGGCGATGGCCTCAAAAATCGCTTGCAGCGAAGTCCCCGAGTCGAGGGCTCGTGTGTACGACGCTTGGATTACCGGACCGTCCGCGATCGGATCACTGTATGGAATACCGACTTCGATCACCGCCGCTCCGGCATCAGACAACGTCTGCAACGCAGCTGCTGTGGCGTCCAACGAAGGATCACCCGCGGTTACGAAAGGGATAAACGCCTTTCGATGATCGGCCTTGAGTTCTTGGAAACGTTGGTCGATTGCTGACATTTAACTTACTAGAACCACTAAGTAACTGGGTGATTTGAGTCGCGAATATGCTGCCGAGTTTCCCTAGCGGAATTTCAATAGTCTTCGCCGCGCAGTCGCGCGATTTCCGCAGCATCCTTGTCACCACGGCCACTGAGGCAGACAAGTACGATTTTGTCCTTAGGCATCTCCGCGGCGATCTCTAATGCCGCTGCGACAGCGTGGCTGGACTCCAAGGCCGGTAGAATGCCTTCGCATTTGGCCACTTTATCGAACGTCTCAAGCGCAGCACCGTCACGGCATTCAGTGTACTGGACTCTACCGGCGTCTTTCCAAAACGAGTGCTCGGGACCTACGCCAGGATAATCCAGGCCAGCAGAAACAGAATGCACCGGAGAGGTTTGCCCATCACCGTCTTGCATCACGTAGCTGAAGCTACCGTGCAGCACTCCTGGCTGCCCATGCGAAAGCGGTGAAGCGTGTTGTCCTGGATCCGCAGAAAGTCCACCGGCTTCAACACCAATCAGTTCCACTCCGTCATCTTCCACAAACGGGTAGAACATCCCGGCGGCATTTGAGCCACCTCCGACACAGGCGACCACCTTGTCTGGCAGACGGCCAAATGCGTGATAACTCTGTTCTCGCGCTTCGCGTCCGATCACCGATTGAAAATCTCGAACCATCATTGGAAACGGGTGTGGCCCAATCACAGAACCAATGATGTAATGCGTTGTTTCCACCGAGGCCATCCAATCGCGCATCGCCTCATTCACAGCATCTCTTAAGGTCCGTGAACCACTTTCGACTGGTCGAACTTCAGCACCCATCAGCTTCATACTGAACACATTGGGCTTTTGCCGCCGCACATCTTCAGCGCCCATGTAAACCACGCATGGCAGGCCAAAGTGGGCGCAAGCAGTTGCAGATGCAACGCCATGTTGTCCCGCGCCAGTCTCCGCAATGACTCGCGTCTTGCCCATTCGCAGCGTCAGCAGCCCCTGCCCAAGCGTGTTATTAATCTTGTGAGCGCCGGTATGGTTCAGGTCTTCCCGCTTGAACCAAATCTGTGCCCCACCCGCTGCCTCGGTCAGACGTTTTGCGTAGTACAGGGGACTGGCCCGCCCGACAAAGCTCCTCAAAAGCTCGTCCAGCTCAGCTTGGAAGCTAGGGTCTTTTTTGGCCGACTCGTATTCGGCTACGAGTTCGTCTAGCGCCCGAGTTAGAGTTTCGGGAACAAAACGCCCGCCGAAGTCGCCAAAACGACCGCGGCCATCGGGCAATTGCTGCATAGCCGGGGAGGCACTTTCCACGCTATTTTTACCTTGTAGAACGTTCATAAGGATCGTACAGGAGGAGTCTTGCGAGTCGTATGCTCAATACGGCAGGGTCGAAGGTAGTGAGGGATGCCGCCCGCACGCGTCTTTTCGCCAATAGCTTGCACTTTCGGCGTGCGTTTATGACCCGAAAAAAAGGCGGTTAGTTCACGCCGTGCGCCTCCACCGTTGCATCCTTGCCTGACCGGATCGAGTTTATTAGACCGAATGCTCCTTGGGAAGCCAAGCTACGCGAGTGGTCTACATTCGCAGCCAGATCGATTTGAGGTACTCAGTTTCCGGGCAATTGGCACTCACCGGATGGCACGCGGCCGCGCCGGAGCGAGAGAGTAGCTGCATGTTCCGCGGCTCCGGATTAGGGTTCAGTTCCGATGGCTGGAATGCTGAACGCCCTGCAGCCCGCACTACCTTTGTAAAGCCTTGTTCGCTGAGCAACCCAGCGCAAGAACACGTCAACATCAGTCCACCCGGTCGTACAAGCTGCATGGCGAGTCGATTCAGGTCAAAGTGCTTCTTGGTACCCTCTTCGATCTCCGAGCGGTTCCGAATCAACTTTGGCGGGTCCAGCACGACCACATCAAACGTGCGACCGTTACGTATCATGTCTCGCATATAGCCAAAGGCATCCGCGCAAGTGAACTTTGCAGCGCAGTTATTCAGCTTTGCATTGTGTTTAGCAACCTCCAGCGGCGCTGCGTCCAGGTCCACCGCCACGACGCTTGAAGCCTTGCCCTCACCGGCCGCCTTGACCGCGAAACCACCGGTGTAGCAACATACGTCGAGAACGCTCTGCCCTTCACAACGCTGCGCCAGCAATGCACGATTCTCTCGCTGGTCGCAGAAAAAACCAGTTTTGTGCCCCGTCGAAAAATCGACCACGTAACGCGTTAGACCTTCACGGATGACTACGGATTTAGGCAGCCCATCACCCTGATGCGATCCGATGTCATATCCTTCCTGACTGAGCAGAAACGGCCCCGGCTGAATCAACCAGTGCTGGGCGCCCAAGATTCGCGCTAGGTCTTGTACGATCTGCTGAGCCCTGGGGGCGATTGCCGCGCTGAAAATCTCTGCGGAAAGACAATCAGCAAACCGATCCACTACCAGCCCGGGAATCCCGTCCGCCTCAGCATGAATGACGCGATAGCTGTCGCAATATGCATCTAGCTGTAAAGTCTCCTGACGCAGACTGACAGCCCGACGCAGCTTGTGATCCCAGTGGTCTACACTTGGAACCTGCGGTGACCAACACACCAGGCGAACAGCGATTTCACTTTTAGCGTTGTAAATCCCATACGCAAACGGGACATCGTCCGACTCGGAGTCCTCTTGCGTATGGACTCTGACCCACTGGCCAGTCTGCAGACTGCTCGGCAAATGAACGATTCGCTTTCGGAAAACATTGGGATGTGAAGTCCGTTTCCCTAACACAACTTTCGGTAATGCATGCGGCTCCTCAACCGCCAACGGCAGCGAACGAGGCAACCTCCCTCCGCTACGTCGTTGTCCACTTCGCCCTTTTGGGCGACCAAATCTTCCTCCAGACTTCCGTGTCCCCCGTCGGTCGGCAGGTCGAATCGTTTCGCCGGTTCGACCTGGGTGATTCGAGGTCTTTTTCGAATTCGAGTTTGACGATTCAGCTGGCATCAATAGGTTTCGTTGCAAGTGTTCGTATTGCCGAAATGGGCTTGTCCAGCTGTGGAAACCGCTGCGGAGTACTTACTTTTTGAAAGCTGCAGGCCTGGAACTTTCAATGAATATTAACTGCCGGAGACCAAAATCACATTCAGTTATCCTCAAAGTTGGTGGTTTGGCTGTTCCCAGACGGATAAAATGCAGCATCATCAGTCTGGCGCGCCTGAGTACGCACGCATGGCCCATCCGCCTCTCCACCGATTGAGAGGCCGAGTAGTCAAGCGCCTGGGACTCGACGCGAAAGCTGTTTCGAGGAATGTAGTGGCATAGGAGTACCCCGTGGGAAACAGTAGCGCACTCTCTTCCAGTGTACTGGTGTTAAATCGCTTTTACATGGCGATACGTATCATCGACGTGCGTCGAGCGCTAACACTTTTGTACCGTGATTGCGCAGAAGTGATTACGGTCGAAGACGGCTCCTACGTCAACTATGACTTCCGCGCATGGTGTGAGATCGGGCCACTGCTGGCGCTCGAGAAACAACCGGACGAAGAGTACATTCAAGCCGTTA
>DNPC01000439.1 GCA_003501565.1 Planctomycetaceae bacterium
GAAGGCGATATCGCTTGGGTACTCATTCATTTCGAACCCCCTTTATCGCTTAGATGCACTCGTGAATCAATCACCGGATTTCAACGTGCCGTTTTTCCAGTGTTGATCCGCAGCCAAACGACGCTCGGCTTCGTTCTCGTTCCACTGTGGAAGTGTGTCGCCACCTTCACCTCGGTAAAACAAGGCGAGCTTACCATCGTCTGTTATCTTGAAGTTCGTCGGGTCGACTCCAAATAGCTTTCCTTCACTGGCTGCGGTTGCGCAGTAGCCGCCGTAAAGCGGAGCGTATTTGGCCGGTTCCTCTTGGAACAGCTGCTTGTTCTCTGCCGTTGCGAAGTAATAGGTCTGCCCTTCATAGTCAAAGCTGTGAAGTGGGTCGCCTGCCTTGGCTGAATTGGCGAAGTAGGCGACAGGGTCATAACCTCCAATGGCGACGTTCTGCGTTGGGATAGTTGCGGACATGATTGGTTTCTTTCGAAGAAAGGTTGCTGAAAAGGTGTGTGTAGAATGTTGCCGCAAGCGGCGTTTACTCAGTGCGTGTTCCGAGAGAGAAATCGTCGGATATGTTTAGCGATTTCAATGCCGTCTTCTTCCAAGGCGAAGTGACCGGTATCCAACAAATGCAGTTCGACATTTTTCAGGTCTCTCTGGTACGGATACGCACCCGCCGCCGGGAATATGGCATCGTTCTTACCCCACACGATTAAGGTTGGTGGTTGGTGCTTGCGGAAGTATGCTTGCCACTCCGGATACAGCGGCGGGTTGCTGCCGTAGCTAAGGAATAAATCAAGTTGAATCTCTTGATTACCTGGACGATCCAATAAGGCTTGGTCAACGTTCCAATTGTCGGGACTGATTTTCGTTTCGTCGCGGACTCCCGACGTATATTGCCAGCGTGTTGCGTCGCGCGTCAGCAAGCCGCGTAGTGCATCACGATTCTCCTGAGAAGCATCGTTCCAATATTTCTTGATCGGCTTCCAGAAGTCGTTGTCGATGCCTTCGTCGTAAGCGTTGCCGTTTTGAATAATCAAGCCGCTTACCCGCTCAGGATGCTTGGCTGCAATGCGCAAGCCAATCGGGGCACCGTAGTCCATCACGTACAGCGTGTAACGATCGAGTTTTTGTTGCTCGAGAAACTCATCAACAATGTCGGCCAGATTATCGAACGAATATTCGAGCTCGTCGTGCGGCGGCGCGTCACTGTTTCCATAGCCTGGATAATCGGGTGCTACGACATGATACCGATCGGCCAGCTGGGGAATCAGGTTGCGAAACATGTGCGATGATGTCGGAAAGCCGTGCAGCAACACAACGTTCGGTGATTCAGCTGGACCTGCTTCGCGGTAGGCAATTTGGATGCCTCGCACTTCCGATTTTCGATAGTGGACGACAGGCACTTGTGCAGGCTCAGCATGTGGCGCTGCGCCTTGCTGCGCCACGGCGGCGTGTGGAGTTTCGAGTGCCCCAGAAAACAACAGGGGGATCAATGCGGTTACGAATAGTTGACGGACGGACATGTTTTGGTGCCTTCAAGTGGGTGTTTGATACTGCTTGGGATTAGGTGCAACGTCCCACTGCCCGTCGCGACTGTGACGACGGGCAGTTAGTTCTGAGCTGGCTTAGGCGGCCGCCTTCTGGAGTGCAGCCACGTAGCTCGCTTGAGATTGGATACCGACTATCTGGTCGACAACTTGACCGTCCTTGAAAACAAGCACTGAAGGGATAGCCGTGATACCAAAGTCGCTAGCCGTTTCCGGATTGTCGTCGATGTTCAATTTCCCGACTTTGGCCTTGTCGCCGAAAAGGTCGGAAACATTTTCGATTGCAGGCCCCACCAGACGGCAAGGTCCACACCAGGGAGCCCAAAAATCGACGAGCACGGGGCGATCGCTGTTGAGAACTTCTTCACCGAAGTTCTGTGTGGTGAATTCCTTTGTAGAGGCCATAACTAAGTTCCTTAAGTTCGTGAGTCGAAAACTAATTGGCGAATACGAAAATGGTTGGTTAGCTTGCGGCTTAGGCCACCGATGATTCCAATGGTTGAGCTCTTGGGAAGTCGTTGTCCGGGTCCGCAACGTGATTGAAGTAGTTGGTGAAAATGTTGAGCGCGACATTCGCGATCACTTCGGAAATTTCACCCTCACCAAATCCTTGATCGCGCAGTTCTTGCAGATCGTCGTCGGCGACGTGTCCATGCTGATCGACCAGCTTGCGTGCAAACCGAAGCAAGGCATCAGTCTTCGAGTCGACTGCGGAAGCAAGTCGCGCATCACGGATTTGCTCCTGGGTCAGCCCCGCCATCTTGCCCAACGCGGAGTGCGCTGACAGGCAGTAGTCACACTGATTAGCTTGCCCAACCGCCAATGCGATTGCCTCACGGTGTTGAGCGGAAAGCGAGCCTCCGGCCAGGCTACCGCTGAACTGCAAATAGGCGCTCAGAGTCGACGGCGAATGTCCCATCGTTCGCATCATGTTGGGAACCATGCCCAACTTGGCTTGGATGGAATCGAACAACTTGGTGGTCTTTGCGGACGCGGCTTCTGACTTGATGGCTTGGATACGAGGCATGGTTTGGCCCTTTACGAAAACTTGGGTGCAATTCTCGCTGGCTCCGGTGCCAGCGATCGTCGGCTTCTATAAACAATTACCGTGCCAAAACGATGGATTTGATCTAAGTTGTTTTCAGGAAGGAACTTACGGCAAGAAGAACCTTGCTTTCGTGATCACGATATTTCGTGTATCATGGTATTTCGTGCTTGCCACCACGAAATATCGTTCCCGAGGTTGCTTATGGCGCTTAAAGAACACGCGGTATTTGGGGATCCAAAGGCAATTCTGCTGGAGATTTCCGGCAAGCACTTCTTACCCGAGCTGTTGCCAGCCGCGACGCGATTGCTCGCGCCCGATCCTCGAATCGCTCTCGCCAGGATTTGGCTGATACGTCCGCCGGAGACTGGTGACTGTGCCGAGTGCAAATTGGCCTCCCAATGTGATCACCGGGAAGCCTGCTTGCACTTGGCCGCTAGCTTTGGTCACTCAGTTCAAGTTGCGGGTGAACATTGGGATCGCACATCCGGCGACTTTCGAAGGATGCCGCTTGGCAAGCGCAAGATCGGTCACATTGCCGCCACCGGAGAAACCGTGCGTATCGATGATGTTACGGCGGATAGTCAATGGATCGCGCGACCAGACTGGGTTGGCAGTGAGGAGATCAAGTCCTTTCTAGGGCTTCCGCTTCGATACCGCGACTCAACGCTTGGCGTGCTTGGGATGTTCAGCCGAGAACCCATTGGCGACAGTTGTCGAGAATGGCTGTACATGATTGCCGACCATTTGGCAGCAGCCATTGCGAACGCTCAGGCCCACGAAGAAATTGACTCGCTCAAGCGACAGCTAGAACAAGAGAATGAATACCTTCGCGAAGAAGTAAGTGCGTCAGCCTTCGGTGAACTCGTCGGCAATAGCCCTGCCCTTCACAAGGTTAGCCAACAGATCGATCTGGTCGCTCCGACCGACTCATCCGTCCTGATTCTTGGTGAGAGTGGAACTGGAAAAGAACTTGTAGCTCGCGAGGTCCATAGCCGCAGCGGGCGAGCTGATAGACCACTTATCAAAGTCAACTGCGCAGCCGTACCTAGAGAGCTCTATGAAAGTGAATTCTTCGGACACACGAAAGGATCTTTCACCGGAGCGGTTCGCGATCGGGCTGGCCGCTTTGAACTGGCTGATGGTGGCACGTTGTTTCTCGACGAGATTGGCGAAATCCCTCTCGATCTGCAAGCAAAGTTGCTTCGCATTCTCCAAGAAGGTGAGCTTGAGAGAATCGGCGAGGAGAAAACTCGGCGTGTCGACGTTAGGATAATCGCCGCAACGAACCGACACTTGGATCAAGAAGCCGCCAAGGGTAGATTTCGCCAAGACTTGTTTTATCGCCTGAGTGTCTTTCCGATTCAACTGCCTGCTCTGCGAGATCGAGTGGAAGACATTCCGCTGCTGGCGGAGCATTTCTTGCAGCAATTTGCCAGAAAGTTCGGTCACAGAAAACTCAAGCTAACCCTCGCCAATGCCCAAGAACTGCAGCGTTACGCTTGGCCAGGAAACATACGCGAATTGCAACACGTGCTGGAGCGGGCTGCGATCTTGTCCGCGGGCGGCAAATTAACTTTTGAGCTTAATCACCAACTCGCATCACCCGCAACTAACAATGCGTTGCCCAAGAGCTCTTCCGGCGCTGCCAGGCAAATCTTGACGGAGACTCAATTGCAAGAGCTCCAGGCTGAGAATATTCGCCTGGCGCTCGAGCAAACCGGGGGCAAAGTCTACGGAGAGGGTGGAGCCGCAGAGCTGCTGGGTATTAAGCCTACCACCCTTGCCTCGCGTATTCGAAAGATGGCGATTCAGTTGCCTTAGGAGTCTATAAGCAAGCGAATCGCGATGTGCCCTAGTTTTCGCTGGACAAGCCAACTCGTCGAGAAGGATCTGTCCGCTTACCTCTCTTTGGCCAACGAATGAGCGGACGGCCCGTTTGGGCAGCCTCTCGCGCCGACCAGGGTGCAGCCTCCCGCGTTGACTAGCGTGCAGTCTCCCGCGCGGGTCTTGCAGTTTCGCCAACGCCGATCCCGGAGGGATCACAGATGGTAGCCGTGGGTCGGAGACCCACGGTTGGGGAAACCGCGAACACCGACCGGGAACCGGTCGCAGAACCGGAGTGACGTTGGATTTCACATCGTGCATTGATCGGCCGGCTGCTTCCCCCAGGGTTTGGTCTGCGACGCCCTTCGGGGTCG
>DNPC01000591.1 GCA_003501565.1 Planctomycetaceae bacterium
CCGCTCGCTGGATTCGGTCACAATGCGACCGAGAGTCGTTTCCGAGCCCGCAACCTTCCAGCTACCAAGCAGCCCTATCGCAACTTGAGAAGGAGACTCAGCTTTCTGCACCAACTCTAACATCGGTTTAAGACTACCACTCGGCTTTAGTTTGCGAAGACGTTGGGCCCGAGCCAATGCGCCGAGGGCTTGTTCTTTCGCCGAGGGCGCGAGCGTTTCGCCGACAACCGCGTCCATTAGCCCTCGCAACTCTTGGGGGCCTCCGGCAGAGCCGACAAGTCCAATCCAGGGGCCGGAACCGTCCTTGGGAATTCCGCTAGAAGCCAGTTTTTGACGAAGGAACCCCTGGGCGAGTTCGGGTTTCACATTCGTAAGAATGAATTGAAGTTGTTGTTCGTTGACTGGAAGTGCCTCTTCCATCGAAGCGTATGCAAGTTGTAGCATCAGCGACTCGGCGACCTCATTAACCGACAACCACAATGCATGTTCGATGAACCGATCCGTCTGGGAATCCAGCACAGCCAGTGACGCAATTACCGCTTCTGATGTCCTCAGCTTTGCCAGGGCACGAATTGCTTCCAATCTCACGCGTGGGTGATCGTGTTTAACCGCATCACTCAGCCACCGCTTAGCCATTCCGTGTTCAATGTGGTGTTCATCGCTCAAGGGATCCGACAACTGCCCAACGACTCGAACAGCGGCGCTCGCGACGCGAGGTTCATCGGCTGCAAGCAACTGCTCGGCCAGCTCAATTCGTGGGTTGCCAGCCGCCTGCGTCAACCACAGCGCTTCCAACTTTGCCGTTTCCGTGGGATTCTCACCTAACCAACCGTCAAGGCTTGCGAACATATCGGATCGCTCGGAAAGCACACGGCGTGACGCTTGACGCAGGTAGGTATCGCCACTCTCTAGATTGGCTAGCAGTTGTGAAGTACTGGCCTGCGTGAGATCCGTCTTTTCCATCGTTCGGCCACCGGTGTAGCGCAGTCGCCAAATTCGGCCGTGCCAGCGGTCGCGGCGGCTATCGCGAAAATCCACTTCACCGTGATTGATAATGGGGTTTGACCAATCGGCGATGTAAATTGCGCCGTCCGGCCCTTGTTTGACGTCGATCGGTCGAAACGTGGCCGCACTCGTCCTTACCAAGTCAGCCTCTTGCTTGGTAACAAAACCAGCCCCATCGTCAGTCAGCGAAAACCGCGTCACCCGATTCGCCCGAAAGTCGCAGGTGATCACAGAACCCTGCCATTGCTTGGGGTAGGCCGCACCGCCAAGAATTTCCAACGAGGCGAACTTGGGCCAGTTTCCAGGACTGATCAAGTCGAGTTGCTTCGCAGCACCCGGTGTCGGGCGGAAGGTCGCGCCAGGGAACGCGTATGCCAACCCGGCGAATCCGGCACCATCGCTCAAGAACGACTGCCCGAAGCGATCGAACTGATGTCCCCAGGAATTCCATAAACCACGAAAATGGATTTCGGTCTGAAGCGAATCCGTATTGAGGCGAAAACCGCCACCGGCACGCAGCCGCACCACACCCTGGGGTGTTTCTGTGTCGGTTCGTGTGTACACGGATTGGTTCATGTAGAGCCGACCATCGGGACCCCAATGCAGCGTGTGTAAATTGTGGTGCGTATCTTCAGTACCAAAACCGCTGAGAACTCGCCGCCGAACATCGGCAGTCCCATCTCCATCGGTATCCTTCAAGAAGAGTAAATCTGTGCTCTGCGCCACGTAGACACCGCCATCACCTGGAGCAATTCCCGTCGGAATCAACAGACCGTCAGCAAACACCCCCGCCTTGTCAGCTTTTCCATCGCCGGTCGAGTCTTCGAGAACAATGACTTTATCCGGAGCCGACTGACCGACTTCGATCATTGGATAGGCTTCGCTGCTGACAACCCACAAACGTCCAGACGCGTCGAAATTCATGTGGATCGGTTTGTTCAGCATGGGGTTTTGAGCCCACAGCGAGATCTCCCAATCTGGGTGAACGGTAAACTCTGGAATCTCTTGCGCCGTAAATTCCGCAAATTTGGACTTCAGGCGCTCTGGCTGCGGCTTGAGGTCGGATGCCTGCAGACGACTAAGAGTCGCGATGCGTTCTTCTTCTTGTTTGATGAGCGCATCGAACTGCGGAATTTCGTCCGCGTTCTGGCCCTGTTCGTGTTTGCGAAATCCGAAAACATAGGCCATGTTGGCAGGCCTAGAGCGGTGAAACCACCACTCATTTTTTCGAATGATCTGCTGCCGAAGGGCTTCGAAAGCGGGTGTGGTCAACGCATCTGAGCTGAAGCCAAGTAGACCCGCCAACTCGACTGCAAGAGCTCGGTACCCTTGTTCGTTCAAATGAACTGCGTCTTTGCGTAGTGCTGCATCGACTGCAAAATCTTGAAGGTCGATTACGGGAGCATTGTTCTTTCGGCCGATTTCCTGGACGGCGGCCGCGAACGCTTGAATTGCCTTCGCAGACCGATGCTCAGGATCCAGGTGAGCCAAAGGAGTCAACAATAGGAAGCGAACATCGGGATTGATTTTCTTGGCTGCGTCAAGCAAACGTTGATAGTCGCTGCTGAACTCCGCGACGTCCCTCTCGAGCGACTGAGTAATTACTTCG
>DNPC01000650.1 GCA_003501565.1 Planctomycetaceae bacterium
CTACGCGAGTCAGAAGTAAAACAGAGTTGTTGAATCCGCAAAAAGAAAAGCCCGCAACTGGCGCCGAAGTCTGGCTCGCCGATGGGTCAAGCCGAAGCTTGGTCATCGCTGTCCCGAACAATAATTCGAACGGGAGATTCGTACAATTCGGCTTCCTGCCACACGCCAAGGTAACCAATCTAGTTCATCGATCGGCCTTCCCGGCGTTGATGAATTACACAGCCTACTGGTTAACAAATCTCGAGCTCGAGCGATCAAACTATACAGTCGGAGATCCGCTACCTCAAACTCTTTTTCTCGATTCTCAAGCTTCAATGGACAGCGCTGGAATCGCGGTACTGAACCATGCCGGATTTCACCGGTTCACGACCAGTGCCAACATTCCAAATGAAGTGGTAAACCGCACCGTCGCGCTAAATGTCGCTGAACAAGAGTCATTGCTCACGACGCTTACCGACGCCGACATTGACGACTTGAGCCACGGGGACAATTGTGTGGTACTTCCAGCAGTTGAGTCCGCGCAACTGGCCCAAAACCCAACAATCGGAAGCACATTGACAGGAAACCCATTCACCGGAAATCCATTGACCGGAATTTCTGCGAACGGAGACACACCATTTGAACTCTGGCCATGGATTTTGCCATTAGTGTTATCGCTTTTAATCGGCGAAGTCTGGTGGCAAGGTCGTGTGAGCAGCGCAAGCCTTAGGCCAACCGAATGACTAAGCTAACATTCGAGGGGTCGATTGCTTTAGCGATTATCACAGCAACCTTGTTGTGCTCTCTCAGCGTCCTTGGTTACCGACGCCAGCTCCTTGGTAGTTCCGTGCAAAAACATTGGGCTCTCTGGTTGCCTACGCTACGCTGCGCAGCGATCCTTTTGGCTAGCTTGGCAATTGCGCGGCCAACCATCGAAACGCGCCGGCAGAACCAACTTCCAGGTGAAATTGTTTTCCTGGTAGACAATTCACAGAGCATGTTGCTCTCAGACAATCCCACTCAATCTGCGAGCCTCGCACTGAAGACGGAAGACCAGTCGCGGAGCATCCCTAGTGACTCACGATTGAAGCGTGCTTTCGTTTGGGTACGAGAGCAAATCATGTCCGCGGGAACTAGCGAAACAGCCCCCAAAATGCGTTTGATTGCGGCATCGGAGAATGGTCTACAGCCTATTGCAATTGGATCTAGTGAAGGCGAGCGTTCAGAGTTTTTCGAGACCGAAAACTGGCCCTTGGGAACACTATCTTCCAGCCCAATCGACCAGTGGTTGCAGTCTCCGATTCTGTTCAGTGGGCCGCAATCACGTCAAGCAACCAACCGCCGGGCGATCATACTTCTCAGTGATGGTCAACGAACAACCAAGCGAACCACGAATGAGTCATTGCCGAGTCAGACGGTAGATCCCAACACCAGAATTCACACGGTAGGATTCGGAACACGAACAGCTCTGGCAGACGTGTCAATCGAAATGGTCGAGCTGCCCGAACAAATCACGAAGACAGGCAGAGTAACTGGAAAACTTGTACTTTTTGCATCATCTGCTTGCCCAGCTGCAAAGACGGTCCGGCTAAGCCTAGATGTCTACGGAAAAACTGTTTGGTCAGACGAACAGGCTCTCGCGAACGGCAAGTCCGAAATCCAAGTCGACTTTCCGGCTGCAGCCATCCCCAGTCGAGACGCCGGATCTGAACAACGCGCGCTGCGTTCCACAGTTTCTACATCATCGCAACCCTCCGGAGCGGAACCACTGGAATTGGTTGCGAGAGCCCAGGTGAGTTTTCCTGAAGCGACGCTTCGCAACAACATCCGCCAATGTGTCGCGTCTGTCGCACAGCGGGCTTCGCGTGTATTGATTTTGGATCAGCATAGTCGGTGGGAGACCCGCTATCTTCACAATCTATTCGCGCGGCACCCCGGCTGGGAACCTGAGCTGCTGATTGGTCAAGCTGGTCATTTCGATCGAATTTCGCGGCTTGATCTTGGCGATTTTGATCTGATTGTATTGGGCGATATCACTATCGGGGCGATATCCGGTGACAAAAAGTCCGTGGACTTCCGGGCCGCATGTCGGCAACACCTTTCGCTAGGCGGCGGACTCGTTTTCATCGATGGCCGGGAGAACCGTCTTTGGTCGGACAATCCGATCTCGAGTTGGTTACCAGAGAAAGACGAAGAAGCGCAGGACTTGGATACGCGTTTGCCGTTACAGTTTCAATTGCGCGGCGCTGCATCGGCATTTGCCGCCTTCGATCTCACCGGAACCTCAATCAGTCCCTCGGTAGCCAACAAAGGTGGAACGAACGAAGCCCTTTGGGAAACACTTGTACCACCCCGGTTTTTGCGAAAAGTCCGACCAAGGGATGCAGACGAAGTGCTCGTTACACTCTCCGACACCATTGATCGTCTCCCCGTATTACTTTCGCGTCGCCTCGGGGCCGGCCACATCCTGTACTGCGGGACAGATGAATTGTGGAGGTGGCGATACGAAGTCGCGGACGAGTGGCACTCTCGCTTTTGGCTACAAATCGCTATGTGGCTGCAGCGCCCAGCCGCTCGCCAAGAGAACACTTTCGTTACCTTAGAAACAACACGGAATGTCATCAGCATTGGCGAGGAGATCGAAATTTTTTGCCGACTGAAGCAAGACACGAGTAAAGAGACCAAATTGGTCACAGTCGTCATATCCGACGATCTTGGCAAGATCGTTGAAAGACAACCTGCTAGACTTTCAGCCGATGGCAGCTACCAAGCCCAAGCGAAGTTGTTTCAACCTGGGAATTACCACGTGAAGTGCGAGATTGAGGGGTATTCTCCCGACGCGCTGAACATCAAACTACCCTTCCATGTACGACAGCCTGCAAACCCGGAATTCACACAGACCACCTGCAATGAGCAGTTACTCAAGCAGCTTGCGCTTAGTGTCGGCGGCACTTATCGGCACGAATCCGAAGATCCGCAAATCAACGACTTGATCGCAGAACTGTCAGGAAGTCAGGTAGAATCGGAAGTAGTACCCCTTTGGAGCACGGCTGGTTGGTTGGCGGCTATATTGGCCATCCTCTCCGCCGAGTGGTTCTTGCGGTGGCAAGCCAGCCTACCCTAACCACCTGGTGCATCGGGCTATTTAGGCCAACCGGTTTGGATCCCAAGTTCTCTTGAGTCTACATGTTGTGGAGAGGCAATGACTGAGAAGTCTCCGTCGCACGAAAGACCGAGAATTCCTGCGGGGCTTGAACTGCCACTCCAGCACTATTCACTCCTCCTGCGGCAATCAAACCTTTACAAAGTTGGCACGCGCTGCCTGTTATCCACAACCGCAGCGCTCATTGCTGCGATCATACTAGACGCGTACTGGGTTTCACTCCAAACAAAATGGTGGGCAAGTCTACTTTTCTACGGGGCAGTTTTCGGCAGCTTGATTGCACTGTTCTTCCCTGTAGTCTTCCCAAGACGCCGAAACCTAACGAACCTCGCACAAATGGTCGAGGCACGAAGTCGGCGAACCCGTAATCTCTTGGTAGCCGCAATTGAGCTAGGCCAGAACCCATCTCCGGGTTGCTCAGATGCAATGGTATCCGCGGTCCAAGCTGATGCTCAGGACGCCTTGGAATCGTTAGATATTCGGCAACTGATTTCACCTACGCCGCGGCTGAAGTTTCGCCGACAAGTCTGGCTGACCCTGGTCGTCCTCCTGTCGTCCCTCGTCGTGCCTGGGGTTCATATGCCGATCCGTTTCGCGCGTGTGTTCTTTCCAATGCTGGATGTGGGCCGAGTTAGCTGGATTGCCATTTCCGTTCCTCAGCCGAGGCCCACTTTAATCGCGCGAGGGGATCTCGTGCGAATTGACGCCGACATCTCAGGACCTTGGCAAGGCGAAGCGACGCTCGAAATTCGAAGTGTTGATAAACAACGCCCCACACGCCAGATGATGTATCGCGACCGTGAAAGCGTTCGCCGTGCAGTCCGGCAGGTTTCCATTGATTACCCCAAAGCGCAATACCGCGTTGTAAGTCAGAACGCATGGACACGATGGTACTCGGTTGAAACCTTGGTGCGGCCCCAAGTGGCAGAATTACGGGTCACTAGCTATCCACCGGAGTCTGCTCATTCCCGAAATAACGCGTCAGCGATTCCTCTGCCCAGTCAATCAGTAGCATTGACCAACGATCGTCCGGCGTTACAAGTTGTTCGAGGAAGCTCGGTACAGATTGACGTAACAACCAACTCTCCGGTCGAAATTGCACAAATTCACATTAGCAATGAGAGCACTGCTCACCCAGCTTCGCCTCAACAACCAGCAAGCCAAGACGCACCGTTGGTCACCAACGGAAAGACAAACGAGTATCCACTGCAGTCTGTCAACTTAGGCGAGGGTCTTGAGTGGCGATACAGATTCACGGCAGACGTTCCGCAAGATTTCCGAATTCACCTCGTAGGCGGCCCGAAGGCCCTAACCAATCGGTATGCGCCCACCTTCCGCATCGAGGTTGTTGATGATCTTGCACCGTCATTGACGTGGATCCAGCCAACGGTAACTGGTCAGCTGGTTACTCCGAGGCAGGTCCTTGAGCTAGATGTCAAGGTAACCGATGAAGGACCTTTAGATGATATCTGGCTATCGTGTGAAATCCAGCGCGGCGAGAGCCAACGTTTTAGGCTAAAGACTGTCCCGTTACCGGGTGTTTCCAATGTCTTGAGGAGAGATTACTCAATTCGGTATTCTCTCGATCTGTCAGAGTTGGAGGTTGGATTTGGCGACCGCTTGGATCTTGTTGTTTCTGCCCTCGACCAACTTGGACAACGCGCTGAGACGACTCCTCTCCAGCTGCATGTTGTTCAGCAATTGGGCAAATCTCCTGGCAGTCGCAGTTTGGTCGAGCTGTTCGATCTCGCAACCAAGCTCGACGGATACGCGAAGAGATTCAGCGACATTGCAAGCAGTCAGTCGCCGCCAGCGATGCAACGTGAGGAAATTGACGGCTTGCGTCGTGACTCGCGTCAGTTAATCGCAAGCATATTTGCCCAGGCAAAGCGCGCGCGGGGCCGTTCCGTTTTCATTGAAGAAGCCATACAGGCCAGCGCGGATTTGCTCGCCGAACAGTCGATCACGCTTGCAGCGGAGTTTGCTCGGATTTCCGGTGCCAGCAGTTCGCCGTTTGTGCCACCTGCCCACGTACTCGAAATCCAGTCTCAAAAAGCTGCTTCGACGGCAGAGGCATTTCGCAGACTCGTTGAGCTTGATCTCACGCGTGAGATTGCGGATTCGGCTTCAATTCTTCACGAGCAATTGTTGGAACTCCAAGAGCTCCTCAAGAAATTCAAATCCTCTCCACAAGGCGTGCGGGACCCTAGAACGCGAAACCAAGTGGTCGATTCGACGACAATTGTTACCATTTCGGCTCAGCATCATGTTCTGGTCATCCAAGCAGACAGATTTGCGAGACAGTTGGTAGACATCATCGATCTGTTGGGCGAGTCGAATTCAGGTTGGTTGGAGGCGCACTATCGACAACTGCGGTTTCTGGTCGATCGCCAACGTTCCGCTAGCGCTGAACTCAACTCACGTTTGCTTGACCATCAGCTCGCACAACTTGTGACTAGCTTTGAAGTGTTATCGGACGCGGTTCGATTAATGCTAGAACGAAATCGGAAGCTAAAAAACGCCCTTGCCGACTTGGCAGCCAACTCAGTCAGCTTCTCCGTATCCTCGGCCGAAATCCTCGACCACGCTGCCTCCGAAATCAGTTCGCCGCAGGGATTTGCAAAGTCTGACGATGTGCTTTATTCGGCGGCATCCGCGTATGCAGCACAGCGTTCGCTGCGCCGTTTACTACGGCCTGGAAATGCCAAACTGACCGGTGACCTTGGACTCGCGCATCGAGCAACTCTGGAACAAGTTGAGAGTGTGAGCTTAACGCGTGTTTCCAAAATGCGAAACTTTCGATCAATCGCCGGAGCAATGAACACGCTCCACGCAGCCGCTTCACTAAAAACGTCCTTCGATTCTTTGCAGTATCTCGCACCCGAAGAATTAGCAGGCCGAGCCTTGACCTCATCCGCCCGCGTCCTAACTGCCAACTACCATATGGTTCGCAGTCGTACGCTCGCGAATATAGAACATCAATCAACAAACACCGCTTTCGGGGAAGCGTCTGAAAACTTCGATCAGTTCGCGGAGTTGTTCATTGGCGACACGAGTCCGATTGCTTTATTGAGCGCTCGAGAGTCGCTGCTTGCAGAACTAGCGGCAACGATTGACGAGTTCGAGCCGTTTGTCACAGATGCTCGCGACACTCTTCGCAGCCTCGGTCCGAGCCTTCAGACGCTAGCTAGTCGTGCCGCCGACAAGGCAAACCAACTGCAGTTGATGACAAACGACCTTGCCACCGAAGTCCAACGCGGTGGCGTTGACAAAATGCGGAACGAAGTAGCGGCCCTCTCGGCAGAACTGCCAAGACGGACCTCACCAACACGGCAATTGCATGATGCTCTGGTTGATTTAGCGGAAACCCAAGATCTCTTGGACTCTTCCCAACTTAGTCTTGCTCGGTCAGCCGACAAACTAAGTCGACCCGTCGCCGAAGCGTTGCAGCAACAACTGCGGTCCTTCGATTCCATTGATTCGACGGCCCGCGAAGAAGAGTTGGTGCAGCAATTGCGTCAGGGAGCTTCGCAACAGGAAAGCGCGTCGCATCGTCTCGCCCAGATCGAGCAGCAAATCGCCCGTCAACTTGAGCAGGTCCTTCCACAGCAGCGCCGATCGCCCATTGGCGAGCAACGCGAAAACAACGACTCGGCAGCGGAAAAACCAACGCCTTCCTCTCAGGAAACTAGCCAATCCGAATCGCAGAGCGGCCGAAAACAGGCCAATGATCGTTCAACCACTTCGCGTATTTCCGGAAATACCAACTCAGCACCGCCAACGAGCAACCCAGCGACTAGTCAAGCGTCACCAGAACCAATGGATGCTTCTACGCGGCAAACTGAGGATTCCTACCGCAACGCAGAGCAATTGGCAGAATTCGTCCAGCTCAGTCCCGATGAAATGCTTTCTCGCCTTGAAGCCTACTTGCCCTATTCAACTCCGATGCAAGATGAGCTGTCTGCGATCACTCAAGCCGCCTATACGGAAGCACATGCAAATCTAAGCTTGTCGAGCAGCCGGCAGCAGTCGTATCTTGACCTTGCGCAGCAGAGTAACCCAACGATTCAAACGACAGGAGATATAAGGGAAAGGGTTATACGCAACACGATCAAGGAAATTCGTGAGGTTAGCATGTACCTGTTGAGAGAGTACACAAAATTCAACGCGAGTGCTCTTCGGTCTTCACAACGCGAAGCGGATAACGAATTGCTCGCCGTATGGGCTCAAGAGCTCCAGCATCTCGAGGAAGCTACAACCAAGAGCTCTGAGAATAGGCCTCGTACTTCGACGCAGTTTGATGCAATCACACAACTCAAGTCGCTAACCGCTCAGATGGTTGAATTTCACAAGGTAGCAGAGACACGATTGCTTCGAGAATCTAAGGTGCGTTCTTCTCGAGAAACGGAGGACACAACCGGCCCCCAGAATCAGTCAGCGCAGGACATGTACCGGCGTTTGCAGCAAACCGTGCTACGCAGCCGCCGTGAACTACTTCGAGAACTGCAATTGGATGACCAGCATGTTCGGTCGCGCATTTCTCGCCTAAGCGTCTCTGAACAGAAATTGAATAACTTACTTCGCCGCACTGCCCGGCAGTCCAAGCAGGAGTGGTTGGAAGCGACAAAGGTTCGACTTGCTGATGAACAAGAAAGAGTCTCGGAGTTCTTGAAACAACGAATCGCCGAGACGCGCAAGTCGATTCTTGCGCTGTCCCCAGGCTCTAGCGACCTAAAAGACGACGATGCGAACAGCCTACGCGTGCGCATGCTCGAACTCATCAGCGAATCCTTACTGCAGTCCTCCAACCAAATCGACTCGAATCTGAAAGTGAACACTGCAAGTCTTCCACTGGCCCGTTGGGTCGCTTTTGACACTGAGCATATTGTTGCAGCACACGCGGCCGCTCAAACAGCTTCGCAGTGTGTTTTGCGTGCCGGAAGGCACGACCGTCGACTCGCAACTTCCGATGTCCAGGACGGTGGCATCCGGCTGCAGCGCGGTGATGCCGCAGCAAAAACGGGGGAAGCCGTCCGTCAAATCGCAGAACGTCACATCCAGCCATTGCTCAAAGGTCTGCAGAAGATCCAAGACCTCTCACCGGTGCAAGCCAACACGCCAGAAGCACTGGTCGATTTAGAGTTGGGGCTGCCCGTTGAAGAAGAACTGCTTATGGCTCTCAAGCGGACTTCAGAAACCAAGGCTGACCTACAAAAGTTCGGCACCCGCTTTTCGAGAATCTCCCGGTCCGAGATTGCACAGCGTGATAAACGTTTGGATCTTTCGGCCGATGATGCTGGAGCAGGGCGAAACGTTCCGCCAAGCTCCGGCGAAACAGCTTTTAGGCCTGGAGAATCGATAATGAAACCCCCAGTCCCCTTACCCCCACGTGAGCTCGCTTTACTCGTCGATCAACTGGATCGAATTCTGCACGACGACCGACATCTCGGAGAGGCTGACAATGACTCAGCCGCAGAACGCCGTTCTGGGACTACGCCAGCACAAATCTCGCGCGCGGCACAACAGATCGCCGAACAGCTAAGTGTATCTCGCACGCAAGCAGCGCAATCAGCCCCCTCTGACCGCGGCCAAGCAACAAATAGCGAAGCATCGATGTCCGAGAGCGACCCAACGTCGATCGAACCGGTCGATGTTGTGTTCGATGAACTTTCAATTGATGGAGATTGGGCAAATCTTCGTGAGCAGAACGACGAACGTGCTGGTCAACAAGCGACACCATCGGTACCAATTGAGTATCGAGAAATTGTAGAAGGCTATTTCCGTCGCCTGGGCGATGCTGAGCGGTAAATCGCACGAATCAACTCAGTCCGAGTTGCTGCGCGACTTGAATAAGACGAGTTACAACTGCTTTCGCCTCTTCGTACAAACCCGGATTTGAACTCCCGCGCGGCCCAGCGACGTTAAGGGTTGCGATTTGATGTTCGGCCAGCCAAGCGACTGCCTTGTCATAGTCGACCGTAAGGTCGACTCGGATTCGTAGCAGCGGTTTATTGAGTGTCTTCGCGAGCCGATTGGTTAGCGCAGTTCCCCCTGAGAGCCGTTTCCGGTAGATAATGAGTGTCCCGTCGGAGTCGAGTACATTTTGTCTTGTGCGGTCGGCGTATTCTGGCGATGAGTGTTCGGTCAGTAGGTACCGAGTATCGATAGGTCCATCTTCGGCACTCCGCCCCTTGGGACACCAGCCGCCATGCTGAACTCCGAGTTCCATCGCAGCATCTAACGCAGCGCGGTCAACTCCAGTTTGACCACCTGAGACGATGCGCTTTATCATCCGATTCGTGGTACTGCTCATTGCTTCTTCACGTTTGGATCTACTTCTAGCTTGGAATCACTTCACGTTTGGACTCGCGTATCGTTTTATTTCATTCAACGTGTGGTCTCACTAAAGCTTAGGTCTCACTTAGAACCTATCCGAAAACCTTGAATCGAACATCAGCCGCAGGACGCCGGCCCCGGTTGTTGGGGTGGGAACCGCGGCTAACGCCGATCGGCTAATGGGTTTTCGGATTGGTTCTTAATCTTCGGGCTCATTCAGCGCTGTGAAATCGCGATCAACCTCGTACAACTGACCTGTGGGCACAACGCCCTAAACACAACGCCCTAGAACTAGAACGCTGCAATCAGGGAGCGGCAAGCGGACCAAACCGGCCCCAAGACTTGGGAGGTGAGGCAACGAATGTCATTTCCTTTTTGAGTGTTGGATGTTGGATCTTTGTCAGCCGGCAATGCAGCGCAATGCCTTGTTCTCCCTTCCCACCGAATTTCGACGTATTGCCGTATTTTCGGTCACCGACGATCGACAGACCGAGGTGTGCTAGCTGAACACGTATCTGGTGCTTGCGACCAGTAATCAACCGCACTCGAACCAACGAGCGGCGATCGCGAACCACAAGAGTTTCCAGCTCGAGCTGTGCCAGCTGGGTTTTCGATTGAGGACCCGCGGTGACAACCTCCATCCGCATCTTCTGTTCATTCTTCATGAGCAGATCCTCAACCGAGTGAGGAGGTTCACCGATGCCCGCCACGGTCCGCGCGTCACCGTCTACCCAAGCTAGGTACTCTTTGGTGGGTAAGCGACGACGAATCTGATCACTCAGGCGACTTGCTGCCTTGCTTGTTTTCGCGAGTACAAGCACGCCCGAAACCATGCTATCAAGCCGACTTACCACCCCGACGAACGCCTTACCTGGCTTGTCGTATTTTGCGATCAGGAAATCCGCAGCGGCCCGCGCGACGGTAACTTCAGAGGTTGATGCCCCCATGGTCGCCAGGCCAACAGGCTTATTGACGACTAGCAGATGATTGTCCTCGTGAAGAATATCCGCTTCAGTAAGTTGCCAAGCCATTCGGAGATAAATTGAAGAACATGCGAGCCGCCTATATTCGTTGCGGTACCAACGAATTTTCAGCTCGCACTATAGCATGAAAATGCGACTTCGTTGAGCACCGTTGTGCTACCCGCGACGCAATTCTAAACGTAGAAGCGTGCAAAACACACAGTGCGACCTTGGTGCTAATAAATGGGGCGTCGCAAAGTTTCAGCGAGATGAAAGGCGCTTAGTCCCCGAGTTTCAGCGATGCACGACTCGTTCAGCGTGCTATTCAAGATTGCTGGCTTTTTGCATCGACTGCAGGAACAGCCCACTAAATACTTGAGAGGGCGGCAACTCAACTTCGCCACTCCGATAACCGATTTTTGCGTACTCGGCAGAAGTTAGCGTGGTTGGGACAGTGAATCCCGGGTTCAAGAATTTGTCATTGTTCGTATCACTAAATTGACGCACCGACCCATCAGCAAACAATAGGTTGCACACCCCGCCTTTTCCACCACCGTGGACCGCAAACCAGTCCCGCGTGTCCTGCATATAGATACCGTTGCTCACACCCAAGGGCGCTGGACAATTCCCGTTCACTTCACAGTCAATCTGGGCATTCAGTCGCTGATTACCAGGAATTGTACGAATGCGTTTTGCATTTTCGTCGTAGTAAGATGGACCATCATTGAAGGCTTCACCCAGCAATTCCCCAGCTTCGATAAAGGTCCGCTGGACTCCGTCAGCCGCGACAACCCCCCAGGGGTCTGAACCGTCATAGGCAATATTCAACGCCAAGACCGCGTCTTTGATATCACCTGGAGCGGCATCACCTACAATCGCAACCACATCCTGCGAGATTGGGCCCGTTTCGAGCAGCTTCCTGCGAAGCGGACCAAGCGTGCTCCCTCGGCCTTTGGGGGCCCAGTTGGTGAACTGTGTTGCAAACGTGGGCCGACTGCCACCGACCGCTTTGAGCTTTAATCCACTCCGGACCAAGTGCCAACCGGCAGCGTAGTTGGTGTTGTAGCCGCTCTCGACGAATGCTCGGGCAACCAAGTTTGCTCTCTCGGTAGTGTTGGGATCGGTGTTTGCAAACTGCCCCGTGCTACCCGAGCCAGACGCACCGCCCCAGCTCGACTTCCCACACACTCCGCGTGCCAAGTCTTCCGGTGCAGCACCTTCTTTTGCGGCAGCCGTCGATTTCCCAAGTAGGTCGTTTAACTTCTCTGAGCCTCCAATCGGATTCGAAGGACAACGCATCTCATGCACGTTTCCTCCATTCACATTAACCACATCTGCGACCCAGCCGATGCTGTCCATGCAACCATCACGCGTAAAGTCACTCGCGCCAGAACAGAGTCTGCCACGCGAGTCTTTATCGGCAAACATGTGCAAGGCCAGGCCGATTTGCCGCAAATTGTTTTGACAACTGGCGTTGCGCGCAGACTCGCGAGCTCGGTTTACAGCGGGCAACAGCATTGCCGCCAAGATGCCGATGATGCCGATAACTACTAGCAATTCAATCAGCGTAAACCCACACCGCGAACCATTCGCTGCACCACTGACACGTATTGTCGACTTCATGATAACAATTCCAGAGTAAGGCCCGATCGTTCGAGGCGTATTGGTAACATCCTGAGCAAGTCACTGCAATGGCTCACTGTCAGTCGCATTCAAACGCTGCCCGACACGATTCATGTAATCTTAACGTAGGCTGTGCAGAGCCCAAGTCCGAAGAGATTACACTTCCGGGTCACCTTATCTGATACATCTTTGAGGACCGCGCCATGCCCCGCCTATCCTGGATTGCTCTTTCCATTTGTTTCGCCACGTCGTTCTTTTCCAATGAATCGTTGGCCGGTCTTGTGGTCGGATACGACGTTCTAGGCGGCTCGGAGCTGAGCGCGGTTAATGGATCGAACGTGACTGGCGTTAATTTAACGCGCGGCGGTGGTGCGACCGACGCGGGAGGTGGTTCCGACTTCGCGACGGCGAACTGGACAACCTCTAGCTACCTGCAATTTGGGTTCACTTCCACAGTCGCATACGACCTGACCAACGTTCGGTTTTCAATCAGCGGTGACGCGGGAGTTCCCGCTCCAAACAACTTCAAGCTGCAAGTTGCCGTTAACGGCGGCGCCTTTTCGGACTTGGCACCCTCCTTGGTTTTTGACGTGAGCAGCAACTCGGATGTAGCGTTTACGAACGTGTCTAGCTTGACCAACGTCGATGACGTCCTGTTCCGTTTGGTTTCAGAGACAGCTCCTGTCTCCGGCGGTGAGATTCGATTATTTGATGTGCCGGAGGGCTCTTTGGATCCCGCAAACCCAACGCTGGACTTCATTGTCGAGGGCGTCGCAGTCCCAGAACCGTCTTCAGGACTCTTACTTGTCGCGTTCGGCGCCGGTCTCAGTTGGCATCGCCGCCGCGATTAGCCAAATATCGATTTTGGACTCATTCCGCCCCGGAAGTAGCGTCTAATCTTTCTGCCGTCACCTTTCCATTCGGAGAAAAAAATTGCCGGAGCATCGCAGGTTAACGTTGCTGATTCGCGATTCGAATTCGGGCATTGAGCTGACTTTTCGGATTGGGCAATTCGCGGAAGAGAGCGTGCGTTTACCGCCAACCCGCAACGATCAGTGAATCTGTAGGACCACAAACACTTGCCTGATCTGGCACTCAGGTCCACGCACATGTTAATCCACAAGCCGCGCGTTAAGATATCGCGAAGATCTAATGAAGACGCTACCCCGCTAGCGAATTAAACGCTCGCACCTCTCCGAACTCGCAGTCTTCGTTTTCTTCATTAAGGT
>DNPC01000654.1 GCA_003501565.1 Planctomycetaceae bacterium
GACGAACTCCCTCTGACGATGACCGCAAGCGGGTCGCTTAGGTTTCTTGACACGCCCGTCAGGTATAGAAGCATTACGAGTTCCTCCTCTCCCGCCACACCAAGTGCCTGGGCATCCGTGTAGGCCAATTCAAGCAGATCAGATTTTTCTAGATGCTCCCGGGCCTCCTTGACGACCTTTTCTTCTGACTCGACGTCTTGTTGCTTCTGTGTGTCTTCACTCTCGAGTTCGTGTTCCTGTTTGGGTGACATGTCGTCTCCTCCGTGGTTACCGCATGCGATTGTGGGCAAGGTTTACTTATGTGCAAGTATCTTTACTTTAAAAAAAGAGTGGGTCGCCTCGACCCATGCCAAAAGAATATGCAGCAGCTGCAACAGCGTCAAGTACTTGCATGTAAGTAATTTGATTTTTCCTGTCGTGCTTTTTCAGCTTGATTGCTGGCTTTCCTTGTCAGCCGACTTACGAGCATTGCGTTTCTTGTAGTTCTTAATCTTCTCTAGGTCAGGAGCCGGTGATTTGGGCATTGGCTCAGCGAAATTTGCCAAGCTCACCTTGAGGGCGTCGAGATACTTGAGGAACGAAGACAGTTTCGTGTCGTAGTAACCAGATTCAATGTCACTGACCCTGGCAGGCGAAGCCCCCATCTTCTTTCCGACTTCGGCAAGTGTGAGTCCAAGTTCCTGCCTGGTTTCCTTTAATCGTCTGCAAATCCACTGCTGACGACCTGCCACGCGTAAGTCCTGTTGGTTCATGGGTTCTTCCGTTGTCGAGTATTTGCATGAAGTATTCTCGGCAGATCGAGACGAGTCAAGACTCAAGCAGTGTGTAGCACTAACTCTGGAGGCGTTTCTTGCGATTCATACACGCGTCAGTTTCGCAGCGGTAGGACCGACGATGTCTGTGGCCGTTCTAGTTTGAAGGGGAGGCAGTGCAGACGATTGCCTGTCTAGTTCTTGGTGTAGTAGGTTGTAGAAGATGGGCGAATCAGCAAGTTGCCTTGCACCATGGTCACGCATACAAACCCATTCAATCTAGTGCTGGAAGGGCTGATCGTTGCGACGGCGTTCGTTGCTGCAAAGGATAGCACTGACCTCAATTGAGGGTGGAGGCAGGCAATATCTAAGGGCACGTCGGTGTTCTTGTGAATCGAGTATCAGATAGCAGGTGGATGAATCTGCGACAGTAAGTCCGTCTCTAGTGCTAATTGTTGCGTTCGGCCTGCCAGCCACGTCCAGCACAGAAGCTTCATCTTCCAGGACTAGCTCAGCAGGTTCGAGGCAGAGCCGCTGCGGTGTATCTCACCGATGTTTTCCAAGCAGTTTTCTTCCCAACTTCGAGTTGTCCAACCGCTAGCTCGTAGCGTCCCATTGAACTTGCGTAGGTGTACCTTCAATCGCCAATCTTTAACTCGACTTGAATCGAATTGAGCGGGGTTTGGGCAACTATCCGGTAGTGACTGGGCTCAAAGTTGAGCCAGCAGTGTGGGAAACATCTCAAGTGGCTTGGCAAGAAACTGAATCAGAAGCGAAGCCCGAATCCAACGTTAGAGAAAAAGTTAGCGCTCTGTTCGTTGAGGCCCCAGCCGCTTCGGATTCCAATTTCAAGATCTGGGGACAGGAGGTAGTGTACGCCTGGACTTATGAAATGCCGGACGACTGATTCTTCGGTTCCGTCGGAGAAGATCCCGAAATACTCCAGGTGTGCCTCCGTTCGTTCTCCCAGCGGATGCTTAAGAACAGTAGAGGGTGACCACGTATTGAATCGGTCGCCTTCAGAACTCGAGTTGCGAAAGCGAATTTCAGATGCCCAATGCCATTCGTCGGGAAGCTCCCACCCGAAAACGTAGCCCGCCAACAGGCTCGTTGCTGTGCCTCCGCCACTGGTCGGCGTATAGCCGGATACGGTAAACGCGCTTTCGGGCAAGAGACCTTTCTGATCTGAGAGCCGCGTTTTTAGACCGTAGAAGACTTTGGCTTCCTCTTCCAACTCACCGCCTCCCACATGAGACTCGCGCAGAGTTTCGCCACTCCCACCCGAAACCAGATTGGGTTCACCTCCAACCTCGTAGTTGGTACCGAATTGCAGCTCGAAAATATCAGTCAGTCCATAACGCAGAAGCAACTCAGGAAAGCTATGCGAGTCTTTTGCATCTTGGCTATCGATGAAGCTGTATGCAGATTCAACCATGAAAATTCCTCGTTTCATGGTGCTCAATGCTTGGGTAAAAGAGTCACGCTCTGTTTCGATAGAGTCTGATTCGCTTTGCTGTCCGAGAGATGCGGTGGAAAGCGACAGTATCAACGCAGGTATGGCCAACGCGGTTGGGCACATTGTTCGGAGCTGCATCGCTTGCATCCTTGCTAGCGAATTGTGACTGCTGACGGGTGCGAATTCAGGGTGTCATATCATCGATATCGTGCACCAGCCTCGCTATGGTGACTCGAACCAATCAATCCAGCAAGAATTGCTCAGCTATAAGGGTCAACCACTATTTAGCGAAACCAAAACAGGTGCGGCGGAGCCCATACGGGTGGCAGGGTCTGTTGAGATTCGGAAGCTGGAAGGTCGGAGAAATACAACGACCGCGAAGCTTCCCAAGTCCGTATTTGATCCCATGAAAAGACTCCGGTTAATTCTCAATCGCCAGTCGTTGACTTCGACTTGAATCCGATGAGATGGGTTTTGGGCAATTATCTGGTAGTGAACGGGCTCAGAGGTCAGCCAGGATTTGGTAAACACCGTTCGCCGATTGGCAAAAAGCAGAGTCAGAAGCGAAGCCCGAATCCAACGTTTGAGAAGAAGTTTGCACTCTGTTCGTTCTGTCCCCCAGCCACTTCGGATTCCAATTCCAAGACATGGAAACAGGAGGTAGTGTACGCCTGGACTAATGAAATGCCGGGTGAATGGTTCGTCGGTTCCGTCGGAGGAGATCCCGAAATTCTTCAAGAGTGCCGCCAAACGGTTTCTTCCGTGCAAAGAGGCGAATTGCGAATCGAAGAGAGTTTTTGCCAGCGACATGGAAGAATTTGCTATGTGGTTCGTTTAAACTGTCGACACATATTGCCTGAACAATTCGGAGCCCGGAGATGCCCAACTTCAACCGCTTGAGTGCGGCCGTCGCACTGATCCTCATATGCGCTCAGCCACTGCAGCTACGGGCACAGTCACCCTCTGCTCAAGACTCCTCATCGACTGCCAAGGGTAGCGAGTTTGATGTGTCATTGGCATCAACCAGCGTCAAATTCTTAGAGACGTATTGTCAACGATGTCATGGCGTCGATCAGAGGTATCCCGGTCTCGATGTACTGGATAGAGCAACGCTGCTCGATCCGAAAGTCGAAGACGAAGACGCGTTCTTGGTACCGGGTAACGCCGAAAATAGCCGCCTGTGGGACGTGATCGACTCGGAACACATGCCTCCGGCCTCACAATCCCAGCCCACCGACGAGGAAAAGGCCGCGTTCCGCCGCTGGATCGAGGCCGGCGGTCAATTCCCGCCAGAAGCACGCGTCGAGCGGGAGTACTTGGGTGAATCAACCATTCTGAAGTTCATCGACGACGATCTACGCAAGCTCACTCGCGAACAGGTTGCCAACACTCGCTACTTTTCCCTGGCACACCTCTGGAACGATGTATCCGGCAGCGACCCAACCACCGAACAAGATCTACGACTAGCAAGAGCCGGGCTTTCAAAGTTGCTCAACAGCCTGTCCAGCATGCCGCGGATCGCCTTGCCACGTATCGTTGATTCTGAATACGAAACCATTCTGGCAATCGACATTCGTGACTACGGCTGGGATTCATGGCACTGGAATCAGGTTCAGGCTGTTTACCCTTACGCCCTCAAACTGAATGGACAAACCGCCTCACGAATATACGAACAGACTGGCACGCCGGTGCCTTACGTTCGAGCAGATTGGTTTTTGGCATTTGCTTCTCGGCCACCCCTCTACCATTTGCTATTAGAAATTCCGAAAAATGCCAAAACACTAGAGTCAAATCTTGGTGTCGATGTGGCCCGCAACTTCGCAAGCGGTCGACTCGCACGCGCAGCCTTTCAGAAAAGCGGAGTCTCTCAGCAAAACCGAATGGTCGAACGTCATGATGCTCCCAAGGGAGGTCGCTACTACTGGAAAAGCTACGATATCAAGCCTGGGACAGCGGAAGAAGGCGACTTCAGCCGACGCCCCCTTGGCCCAAAGTTCGACGGAGTTCTCTCTCAGCAAGCGGTCTTCAAACACGATGGTGGAGAGATCATCTGGTCTCTGCCAAACGGTCTTCAGGGTTATATGCTCGTGACTGGCAATGACGAGAGAATCAATGAGGGTCCGCCTGACGTGGTGTTTGATCCCAACTCACATGGTGGCTCTTTTCTCATTACGAATGGGATAAGCTGCATGGGTTGTCATCGGCAGGGCATGATCGCGTGGGAGAAGGATGAAATTCGATCTTTGTTCGAGCCCAAGCAAGGGCAGAAGGTCGCAGACAAGGTTCTTCAGCTATTTCCCAAGAATGGCGAAATGCAGTCCCTAGTCAAAGCGGACAAATCGTTCTTTGCCGCCGCACTTCAGCAAACAATCAGCCCTTTCCTGAATGTCGGCGACGCTAAGAACTTGTCGATCACGGACTTCGCTGAGCCAATTACCAAATCGTCGAATCGATACTTGCAAAATGTGACGCTAGAAAAAGCCTCACAGGAGCTTGGGCTTGAAGATCCCGCAGACCTTCGGGCGCTTCTGAAACTCAATCAGTTTCGCCAGCTCGGCTTGAGCAACTGGACCAATGACGACGGAGTAGTCTCTCGAGACAATTGGGAAAAGGCTTATCGGCGCCTTGCCCGAGAACTCGGGCGCGGAACACCCGTCTACTAACGCGCGTTCACTTCCCCATCGAATCGTTCAAGAATTCAGGCAGCATATAGAACCATATACGATGACTATAAGAAACACGCGCAAATTCGTCGGAACTCTCGCATTCTTTTGTGCTTTGCTTTCCGCCTTGTCGCCAGCTCTCGCGAAATCGCCCCTAGAACGCGGTATGAAAGATGTTGCCGCAAAGGTCAAGAAGTTCCTTCAATCGGAAAGGCGTGAGCTGCATGTAAAGCTAGGTGTTTTCGAGGGTTTCGACTTATTGAAGGCTAGTGGTGGCATAGAAATCACACGGGCCTTAGCTGAAGAGATGCAAGCCGCGGGCATTAGAGTTTCCGATGGCGCGCCGCACTTAGTTGAGGGTGCCAACAATCGTCGGATAAAGATAGAAGGTGAACCCACCAAGAAAGTGCAAGGTTTCCGAGTCAAGCCTTCGAGCTTTAAAGACGAACGATTCCAATCGCTTGCTCTCGAGATTAATACAACTGTATTCGACGAATTCGGAGAAGAGCTTGCTATCCTACCAGTTCAAGTGTTTGGCACCACAGCACTACAGATTAGCGGGATCGACGCCGACATTCCAGCGAATGCATCGGAGGAGAAACGTCAGTCACAGATTCTCACGCAGTTTCGAACACCTCGAACCACTTTAGAAGCACCTTCGGGCATGGATGCTGAGTCAATCATCCGTCCCTCACAGCAGAGCGATTTTGGGCTGGAAGTTCTCCTAAAGAGTGGCAACAGTCTTTCGCCACGTGAAGCCCGACTAGCGGAACGACGCCGTGCGTTTATCGATTTACACCGAGGTGAAGAATATGTTGTTCGCTTGCACAACAATGCCAACTTCGAAGTCGCCGTCGAGCTAACAATCGATGGTGTCAATGTCTTCCAACTCGCTGAGAACGCAGCCCTCAAGGGAAGCAAGGTCATCATCGCTCCCAATCGTACAGCAGTAGTTCCCGGCTGGTTTAGAAACCTCTCGGAAAGCAATCAATTCAAGATCGGCGCTTATCAAGAGAGTGTTGCCAAAGAGCAGATGGCTCCGCTAGCAGACGTTGGCACGATTACGGCAACGTTTCGAGC